>NZ_CP031320.1:7852574-7867859 GCF_003355155.1 Streptomyces armeniacus
AGATGTGGTATAAGAGACAGTCAGTACGGACACGCTCGCGGGCAGCCGTTTCGTCGTCTCCCCGCTGGCCGAGGCCACCGCGTCGCTGAAGACCCTCGAACGGGAGACCGCCGCGCACCCCGGCGAACGCGCCTGGCTCGCCGCGCACCTCCCCGCGTACCGGGAACGGAAGGCCGCCGATCCCGTCACCGCCCAGATCGTCGCGGCCGCGCTGGGGCGGAGTTGGAACGCGGACTACCTCACGCCCACGCCCCGCGGCGAGGGCGACCAGCCGTTCGAGGCGGAGGTCGCCCGGATACGGGAGACGGCGCCCGAGGCCGCCCGTACGGACCTCACCGTCTCCCTGGGCGGGCCGCTCCCCGCCCGGCTGCACCGTTCGGACCTGCCGGAACGCACGGCGGACCTCGTCGAGTGGGTGTGGGCGGAGACCGTGCTGCCGTACTGGCCGCGGCGCAGGCGCGTCATCGAGGCCGACATCGTGGCCCGTACGGCGCAGCTGGGCCAGGGCGGCTGGGCGGCCACGCTGGACGACATGCGCCCGGGGATGCGCTGGCTCGGCGAAAGCCGCCTGCAGATCAACACGCACGACTACCCGCCGCACGAACTCGCCGGGGCGCAGATGCTGTTCGTGCCGGTCACGCCGCGGCAGGGGTGGGTCTCGTGGGAGGACCCGGGGGCGTACGGGTCTGAGCCCGCGCCTGCGTACGGGTCTGAGCCCGCGCCTGTGTGCGAGGACGGGCGCGGCAGCGCGTACGGGGGCGGGCGCGGCCGCGCGTACGGGGGCGGGTGCGGCCGCGCGTACGGCCGTGGGCGCGCCGCGCCTCCCCCGCGCTACGCCGTCGTGTACCCGTGCGCGGGCGCACTGGCGGAGGTGGAGCGCGCGCCGGTCCCCGAGGCGCTGGGCGCGCTGCTCGGGCCCGCGCGGGCGCGCGTACTGGCCCTCCTCGACACCCCGAAGAGCACGACCCAGCTGGTGGCGCTGACCGGGCAGCGGCTGGGTTCGGTGGGGCGGCACCTGCGCGTCCTGCTCGACGCCCGGCTCATACGGCGCCGGCGTGCGGGGCGTTCGGTGCTCTACTTCCGTACGGACGCGGGCGAGACGCTGGTCGCCGCCCAGCGCGGGGGCTGAGCGGGCTGAGCCACCGCGGGCAGCGGCCACAACCCGGTTGAGGACGCCCTCGGCCACGACACACGTGCACAAGAGCCGGAGCACCGAGAGCAGCCAACGGCAGCGGGCGAGGCCGGAGGTCAGGCGCCATACGAGGCCCGTGTAGACGGCGACTTCCTCCGTGTTGCCGTTGTTGACCGCGTACTCGCTGAACGGCGTCGGCCCGTCCGGCCACGGCTCGTACAGGCCGGGCCACTGGTGGTCCACGGGCGTGTCGTCGCCCGGCAGGAAGTGGTGGACGTGCAAGCCGCCGGCCGTACGGGCGGCCTCGAAGCGGAGTGGCCGCGGGGCGGTCACGCCCTGCCTCCGCCGCCGCCCTCCGGGGCCCGTGCCTCCGGGGTCCGCGCGTCCGGAGCCGGTACCACGTACACGTACGGCGTCGTCGTGCTCAGCGCCACGAAGCCGAGCCGCCGCAGGATCGGACTGCTCTGGCTGGACGCGTCGACCTGGAGGTAGCGGTAGCCGCGCTCGGCGGCGATACGTGCGCGGTACGCGATCAGGGCCTTGTAGATGCCGCGCCCGCGCCACTCCGGCACCGTGCCGCCGCCCCACAGCCCGGCGAACTCCGTACCGGGCAGCAGATCCATCCGCGCCGCGCACACGGGCACGTCACCGGCCATCGCGACGACCGCCGCCAGCGTGTCGGGGGCGGCGGCGAGTTGGGCGAGCAGTTCCGTACGGAGCCGGAGGCGGCCGGCGCCGAAGGCGCGGTCGTGTACGGCCGCCATCAGCTCCACGCCCGCTTCGTCGGTCACGGGGCGCAGCCGTACGCCGTCGGGCAATCCGACGGCGGAGGGCAGCTCCCGTACGGGGGCGACGAGCAGCGTCTCCTCGGGCTCGGGCGTGAACCCGGCCGCCAGCAGGCGCTGTCCGAGGTCGGCGGGCGCGTCGTGGGAGTAGACCTTCCACTCGAACTCGGAGGGCGCGGCTCCCGTCCGGGCCGCCTCGGTGAAGTACCGCACTTGGGCGGCGATCGCGGCGTCGGCGGTGTCCGCGTCCAGCCCGGACCAGATGACGCCGGACCAGCCGCCGTCCGTACCGATCTGCCGGACGACTCCGTACGGGTCGTGCTCGACGCGTACGCCCGGCCCTTCCCGTACGCCCCGCCGCATCTGCGCGTCGAACATCGCCCGTACCGCGTCACTGTCCATGCGCCACACCCGAGCAGGGCGGATGACCGACGGCAACCGGATTTCCCGAGCCGCCCCCGCCCGAAGCGGCCCGCTCCCGGCCACGGGAGACGTGCCGGTCGCCACCGGCCCGCGGGGCCGGGCAGGGTACGCGGCGTACACACCGTGCACGCTGCGTGACCGTCCGCCCCGGTGTGACCGACGTCAAAGGTTTGGCGCCCGTGCCCGCCGCAGGGCAGGGTAGGGGGAGCAGCAGAACGCACAAGGACACAAGCCACGCGTACGCGCCGCGCGCGCCGCGGTACGCGGGTCACCACAGGTCACAGCACGGACAGCAGAAGGAGCCCCATGAGGATCGGGATCGTCGGAGCCACCGGTCAGGTCGGCGGTGTGATGCGCGAGATTCTGGCCGAGCGGAACTTCCCGGTCGACGAGCTGCGGCTGTTCGCCTCGGCCCGCAGCGCCGGACGTACGCTGCCCTGGCGCGGCACAGGCGGCAGCACCGGCGCGGGCAGTGCCGCCGGAGAGGTCACCGTCGAGGACGCGGCCACGGCCGACTACTCCGGCCTGGACATCGTGCTGTTCTCGGCCGGCGGCGCGACCTCCAAGGCGCTCGCCGAGAAGGTCGCCGCGCAGGGCCCCGTCGTGATCGACAACTCCTCCGCCTGGCGGCTCGACCCCGACGTGCCCCTCGTGGTCTCCGAGGTCAACCCGGACGCCACCCGCCGGCGCCCCAAGGGCATCATCGCCAACCCGAACTGCACCACCATGGCCGCCATGCCCGTGCTGCGCCCGCTGCACGCCGAGGCCGGGCTGACGGCGCTGGTCGTCGCCTCGTACCAGGCGGTGTCCGGCAGCGGCCTCGCCGGCGTCGCGGAGCTGGACGAGCAGGCGCGCAAGGCGGTGGAGAGCGACGCGACGCGGCTGGCGTTCGACGGCGGGGCGGTGGACTTCCCGGAGCCGGAGAAGTACGTGCGGCCGATCGCGTTCAACGTGCTGCCGCTCGCGGGCTCGATCGTGGACGACGGGCTGGGCGAGACCGACGAGGAGCAGAAGCTCCGCAACGAGAGCCGGAAGATCCTCGACATTCCCGGTCTGAAGGTGTCCGGCACCTGCGTACGGGTGCCCGTCTTCACCGGCCACTCCCTCCAGGTCAACGCCCGCTTCGAGCGGCCGCTCAGCGCGCGGCGCGCGGCCGAACTGCTCGCGGACGCGCCGGGCGTGGAGCTGTCCGACGTCCCGACGCCGCTCGAGGCGGCCGGCCGGGACGCGAGCTACGTCGGCCGCATCCGCAGCGACGAGACGGCGGAGAACGGGCTGTCGCTGTTCCTCAGCAACGACAACCTGCGCAAGGGCGCGGCGCTCAACACCGTGCAGATCGCGGAGCTGATCGCGGCCGAGCTGCGCTGAAGCGGCGGCGGCTGAGCGGCGGCGTACGACGCCGCGGGCGGCGGCCAGGACCGTAAAGGCACCGCCGCCCGCCAGCCGTCCGCCGCGAGCCGCCGGCGATCGAGCGGATCGAGCGGTCGAACACGCCATGGACGTTCCTCACTCGCTCCAGTGCTCTGAGAGCGCCCGGGCGTTGAGTGTGTGGGGGTGGTCGGGCCCCAGCACGCGCGCCCGGTCCGCGGCGAGCTCGGCGAACAGCCGCGCCGCCTCGGTGTCCGCCCCCGTGTCCCCCGTGTACCAGGCTTGGTCGTAGCGGGCGTTGAGGGTGTCCGGGTGGTCGGGCCCCAGCACGCGCGCCCGGTCCGCGGCCAGCCCGGCGAACAGCCGCGCCGCCTCCGCGTGCTCCCCCGCCTCGCCCACCTCACGGGCATGGTCGCTGCGGCGGTCCAGGTCTCGTTCTGGTGCGCTGTGTTCGGTGTACGGCGCGGTGGCCGTCGTGGCGCGGGTCTGGATGAGGGTCGTTACGGCGTGGGGCCACGGCGGGGTGCCGGGGAGGGCGGCAGGCGGGTCCCAGTGGGAGGTGAGCCGGGCGAGGAGTTGCGCCGGAGTGGGCCGGTCGGCTGGGTTCTTGGCCAGGCACGCGCTGACCAGGGCGCGTAGCGGATCCGTCAGCCGGTCCAGTCGCGGCTCGCCGGCGAGGACGCGCTGGAGGACCACCAGTGGCGGGCCTTGACCGAAGGGCTCGCTGCCGGTGGCGGCGAACGCGAGCAGGGCGCCGAGGGAGAAGACGTCGCTGGGCGGCCCGACATGGCCGCCTTGGGCTTGTTCCGGGGGCATGAAGCCGGGCGTACCCACGGTCGTGCCGGTTCTGGTCAGCGCGGTGGCGTCCATCGCGCGGGCGATCCCGAAGTCGATCACGCGCGGGCCGTCCGCGGCCAGCAACACGTTGGACGGCTTGAGATCGCGGTGGAGCAGACCCTCGGCGTGGATCGCCTGCAGCGCCTCGGCAAGCCCGGCCGCCAGCGGCCACACCGACCCGTCCGGCAGCGGGCCGGCCTCGGCTATGGCCTCGGCCAGGGATGGCCCGGGTACGTAGCTCGTCGCGATCCACGGCGGATCGTCGTCCGGTCCGGCTGCCACCACCGGCGCGGTGTACGCGCCACTGACAGCCTGCGCGGCGGCCACCTCCAGGCGGAAGCGTTGCCGGAGCTCAGCCTGCCTGGCCAAGTGGGGATGCACGACCTTCACCGCCACCGCCCGCCCACCCGGCGACCGGCCCAGAAACCTGTCCCTTCTCCACATCTGCAGCTGCCGCCCAACGCTCAGGTGTAGAGCCCGGTCGTGGTCACGGTAAGATACTGGATAGGTGTGATTGGCGCCAGTGTGAGATGCTGCGCGTTATGTATACCACAGCCTTGATGGGCAGCGTGAGATGTGGATAGGGGCCGGTCGGGCACCAGCCCGTACGTCCGTGGCCCACGGCCGTACGGGCGGGTGCCGTACGGGCGGGTGCCGTACGGGCGGGTGCGCGCGCCGCAGCGGGGGCCGGTGCCGTGCGGGCCGCCGCCGTACGGTCGAAGGTCACCGCCGCGGCCAGCAACGCCCGGTCGAACGCGCCCCGTTGCGGCGTGTCCGAAGCAGGGCTGGGAAGGGCGCCGGGGGCGGAATCGGCGCGTACGGCCGCGGCAAGCCGTCGCGGTCCCTCCGCCACCCGGCGCGGCAGCGGCCGTCCCTCCCACAGAAGCGCGATGCTCGCTTCGGAGAGGGCGGCCGCCGCGTCGAGACGTTCCGCGAGCGGGCCCGGAACGGGGTACGGAACGGCGTAACCGCGGCCGCCGGGGCAACCGGTTGCCCCGGGCGCCCCGGCGTGCCCGGACACGGACTGTGACCGGACTCTCCTGGCGGACAGCCGCCGGGAGCGGCATGCTGTCGCTGGACAGTCAATCGATCAGGCTCGCGTGCCCGGACAGCGCCGTTCAGCAGGCAGGCAGCACACACAGCAGACATTCAGCCAGCAGTCAGTCAGCAGACAGCAGACGCGGCTCGTCAGGAGAAGTCAGCTCGTATGTTCTCGAAGGTCTTGGTCGCCAACCGCGGCGAAATCGCCATCCGCGCCTTCCGCGCCTCCTACGAACTGGGCGCGGGCACCGTGGCCGTGTTCCCGTACGAGGACCGCAACTCGCCCCACCGCCTCAAGGCCGACGAGGCGTACCAGATCGGCGCGCCCGGTCACCCCGTACGCGCCTACCTGTCCGTGGACGAGGTGATCGGCGCGGCACGGCGGGCCGGTGCCGACGCCGTGTACCCCGGCTACGGCTTCCTCTCCGAGAACCCCGACCTCGCCGCCGCCTGCGCCGCCGAGGGCATCACCTTCGTCGGCCCGCCCACCCACGTGCTGGAGCTGACCGGCGACAAGGCGCGCGCCATCGCCGCCGCCAGGGCGGCCGGGCTGCCGGTGCTGGACTCGAGCGCGCCGTCGCGCGACGTCGAGGAGCTGCTGGCGGCGGCGGAGTCGATGCAGTTCCCGGTGTTCGTGAAGGCCGTCGCGGGCGGCGGCGGGCGCGGCATGCGCCGGGTCGCGGAGCGCGAGCAGCTGCGGGAGGCGATCGAGGCGGCGGCGCGGGAGGCGGAGTCCGCGTTCGGCGACGCGACCGTCTTCCTGGAGCAGGCGGTGGTCGATCCGCGCCACATCGAGGTGCAGATCCTGGCCGACACGCACGGCGACGTGATCCACCTGTACGAGCGGGACTGCAGCGTGCAGCGCCGCCACCAGAAGGTCGTCGAGCTGGCCCCGGCCCCCAACCTGGACCCCGAGCTGCGCGCACGGATCTGCGCGGACGCCGTGGCCTTCGCCCGCGAGATCGGCTACACCTGCGCGGGCACCGTCGAGTTCCTCGTCGACGCCCGCGGCAACCACGTCTTCATCGAGATGAACCCGCGCATCCAGGTCGAGCACACCGTGACCGAGGAGGTCACGGACGTCGACCTGGTGCAGTCGCAGCTGCGCATCGCCGCCGGCGAGTCGCTGGCCGACCTCGGGCTGCGGCAGGACCGGATCGTGCTGCGCGGCTCCGCGCTCCAGTGCCGCATCACCACCGAGGACCCCGCCAACGGCTTCCGGCCCGACACCGGCCGCATCACCGCGTACCGCTCGCCGGGCGGCGCGGGCGTACGGCTCGACGGCGGTACGAACCTGGGCGCCGAGGTGGCCGCGCACTTCGACTCGATGCTGGTCAAACTCACCTGCCGGGGCCGGGACTTCGGCACCGCGGTGGCGCGGGCGCGGCGTGCCGTCACCGAGTTCCGGATCAGGGGCGTGGCGACGAACATCCCGTTCCTCCAGGCGCTGCTGGACGAGCCGGACTTCCGCTCCGGGCAGGTCACGACGTCGTTCATCGAGCAGCACCCGGGGCTGCTGACGCGGCGCGGCTCGGCGGACCGCGGCACGCGCATCCTCGAGTACCTCGCGGACATCACCGTCAACAAGCCGCACGGCGAACGCCCCGCCACCGTTCCCCCGTACGAGAAGCTGCCGCGCAACGGGCTGGACGCGCCCGTGCCGGACGGTTCACGGCAGCGGCTGCTGGCGCTCGGCCCCGAGGGGTTCGCCGCGGATCTGCGCGAGCGGAGCGCGCTCGGCGTCACGGACACCACGTTCCGTGACGCGCACCAGTCGCTGCTGGCGACCCGCGTCCGTACGAAGGACCTGCTGGAGGTGGCGGGCCATGTCGCCCGCAGCACACCCGAGTTGCTGTCGGTGGAGGCGTGGGGCGGCGCGACGTACGACGTG
This sequence comes from Streptomyces armeniacus, assembly GCF_003355155.1. Classification (NCBI taxonomy): domain Bacteria; kingdom Bacillati; phylum Actinomycetota; class Actinomycetes; order Kitasatosporales; family Streptomycetaceae; genus Streptomyces; species Streptomyces armeniacus. The sequence continues at coordinate 7,860,052 of NZ_CP031320.1, forward strand.
GCGCTCCGTTTCCTGTACGAGGACCCGTGGGAGCGGCTGGCGGCGCTGCGCGAGGCGATCCCCAACGTCTGCCTCCAGATGCTGCTGCGCGGCCGCAACACCGTCGGCTACACGCCGTATCCGGAACGGGTGACGCGGGCCTTCGTACAGGAGGCCGCGGACACCGGGATCGACATCTTCCGGATCTTCGACGCGCTGAACAACGTCGACCAGATGCGCCCCGCCATCGACGCCGTACGGGAGACCGGCACGGCCGTCGCCGAGGTCGCCCTGAGCTACACCGGCGACCTCTCCGACCCCCGCGAGGACCTCTACACCCTCGACTACTACCTGCGGCTCGCCGAGCGGATGGTCGAGGCCGGGGCGCACGTCCTGGCCGTCAAGGACATGGCCGGGCTGCTGCGCGCACCCGCCGCCCGTACCCTCGTCGGCGCCCTGCGCTCGAACTTCGGCCTGCCCGTGCACATCCACACCCACGACACGCCCGGCGGCCAGCTCGCGTCGTACCTCGCGGCGTGGGAGGCGGGCGCCGACGCCGTCGACGGCGCCTCCGCCGCGCTGGCGGGCACCACCAGCCAGCCGGCGCTGTCCGCGATCGTCGCCGCCGCCGCGCACACCGAGCGCGACACGGGCCTCGACCTGGACGCGGTGTGCGACCTGGAGCCGTACTGGGAGGCCGTACGCCGCGTCTACGCCCCCTTCGAGTCGGGGCTGCCCGCGCCGACCGGCCGCGTGTACGAGCACGAGATCCCCGGCGGCCAGCTCTCCAACCTCCGTCAGCAGGCCATCGCGCTCGGCCTCGGCGACCGCTTCGAGGACATCGAGGCGGCGTACGCGGGCGCCGACCGGCTGCTGGGCCGACTGGTCAAGGTCACCCCGAGCTCGAAGGTCGTCGGCGACCTGGCACTGGCGCTGGTCGGCGCCGGGGTGTCCACCGAGGAGTTCGCGGCCGACCCGGCGCGCTTCGACATCCCCGGCTCGGTGATCGGCTTCCTGCGCGGCGAGTTGGGCGACCCGCCCGGCGGCTGGCCGGAACCGCTGCGCACCCGCGCGCTCACCGGGCGGGCGGCCGCGCCGGAGGAGCAGGCGCTGACCGAGGAGGAGGGCAAGCGGCTCGAAGGCACGTCCGGGGAGCGCCAGAGCACCCTGAACGGACTCCTCTTCCCCGGCCCCGCCCGGGACTTCACCGACCACCGCGACCGCTACGGCGACACCACCCCGCTCTCCAGCGACCTCTTCTTCTACGGCCTCCACCACGGCGAGGAGCACAAGGTCACGCTGGCACCCGGCGTCCAGCTCCTCATCGGCCTGGAGGCGATCTCCGAGGCCGACGAGCGCGGCATGCGGACCGTGATGTGCATCCTCAACGGGCAGCTGCGGCCCGTTCAGGTACGGGACCGGGCGGTGGCCAGCGAGGTCCCCGTCGCGGAGAAGGCCGACAAGAACGACCCCGGGCACGTGCCCGCGCCGTTCGCCGGCGTGGTCACGCTGGCGGTACGCGAGGGCGCGGAGGTCGAGGCGGGCGACACCATCGGCACCATCGAGGCGATGAAGATGGAGGCGGCGATCACCGCACCGACGGGCGGCACGGTGGGGCGTATCGCGATCTCGCCGGTGGCGCAGGTGGAGGGCGGGGACCTGCTGATCGTGCTGGCGTGAGCGTGCTGGTGATCGTCGCCTGTGCGTGTGCGTGTGCCTGTCGCGGGCCTGTGCCTGTGCGTGCTCTTGCGGGCCCGTGCGTGCCTGTGCGTGCCTGTGCGTGCCTGACGGCCGGTTCAGGGCCTGACGGCCGGTTCAGGCGACGATCGCCAGCAGAGACGTCGCCGCCTCGGTCAGCCCGGCGTCACCGCTGAGCTCGGAGCGGCGGCGCGCCTCCTCGGGCGTGATCCCGCGGGTGGCCAGCCGCCACAGCACGTCCTGGTCCATGGCGACACGCGCCGTGTCCCTGGCGGCGGCCCGGTCCGCCGCGGCCCCCGTGGCGAGGGCCCAGCGGCCCACGCTCCGTACGGCCGTCCACGTGCCGCCCGCCGGGCCGGTGACGTCGAACCGTACGGAGGTGCCGTCCGGGCCGCCCCGGTCGCGCAGCGCGTACGGCAGCCCGCGCAGGAACGCGTCCACGACCGGCCCGAGCAGGTCCGGGCCGTCCGCGCCCGGCCGCCCGACCGCGTCACGGATCTGCTGCTGGTGCACCCAGTGCTCGGTGTACTCGCGGGCGATGTCCAGCCACGCGGGCACGTCCTCGCCGGGCGGGGCCGCCCACGAGACGCTGAGCGCGGCGGGCGCGTCGAGGCGCTGGGCCGCCCACAGGGCGTCGAGCTGCGGACCGAGGTGACCGAGCAGCTCGGTCAGCACGCGAGGGCTGAGCTGGCGGGCGGCGGTCACGAACTCGCCGTTGGTCCGGTTCACGTACGAGGGCAGCGTCTCGTCGTTGGTGAACACCGCGCCGGGGTGGCCGTCGCGGCTGCCGGAGAGGCGGCGCAGATAGTCGTTGAGCAGATGCGCGACGACGTCGTGCACGTCCCAGCCGGGGCAGACGGTGGGGCGCGACCAGTCCGCGGGGTCGAGCGCGCCGAGCAGCGCGAGGAGCGCGGCGTTGGGGGTGCGAGTGCGGGTAGCCGAGCGCGTCTCGGTCCTCCTGGCGGGGATCGAGGCGAAAGCGGATCGGATCGTTCACTGAGCCCTCCTTGGTTGCTCTCCGTGCGCATCTCTGCCTACGGAGGGGTCCTTCGACTCGACCCCAAGTAACCTCCGACGGGGAGCGTGTGGCGAGGTGGCTCACAATTGGTTTTTTTTTTTTGCACCGGGGGCTTGCTCGGCTCCGGCTCCGGCTCGGGCGGGGGCTTCGGCTTGGGCTCCGGTTCAGGTTCCGGTTTGGGCTTGGGCTTGGGTTCCGGTTCGGCCGGCTCAGGAGGCGCGGGGGCGGGCTTGTCCGGCTTGTTGCCCGGCGGCGGGGCGCCCGGCGCCGGCTTCTCGGGCGGCTGGGACGCGGCCGGCGGCTTGGCCTCCGGCTTCTCCGGCTTGGCGTCGTTGCCCGTCATCGCCATCGCGGCGGCGACGGCCGCGGCCGTCACCGCACCGACGGCGATGCCGACCTTCGCGGGCGTGCCCAGACCCTCCGAGGCCGCGCCGCCCGCGGCACCGCCGGAACCCGCCGCGCCCGTGCCGGCGCTGCCGCTCGCGGCCGCCGCGGCGCCCGCACCGGCGGCCGCCGTCGCGCTGCTGCCGCCGCCGAGCAGCGCCCCGAACGCCTTGGCGCCGCCCGCTGCCCCGAACCAGCCGATGAAGGCGACCGGCACGAGGATACGGATCTGGCTGTTGAGGTCCTTGACCTCCAGCGCGGCCGTGCGGCACTTGGCGCACTCCTCCAGGTGCTTGCGCAGCCCGCGCTCCGCCCGCATCCGGAGCCCGCCGCGCGCGTACGCACCGAGCCGGTCGGCGTAGCGCGCGCAGTCGCCACCTGCCGTGAGGCTGTGACTCACGTGCGCCTGGAGGTACGCCTGCTTGAGCTTCTCGCGCGCCCGGTGCGCGAGGACGGCGGTTGCGTTGTCCGAGAGGCCCAGCAGCGGCGCGACGTCCTTGGGCGACTCGTCCTCGACGGTCGTGTGCCACAGCACCGTCTGGTACTTCTCCGGCAGGCTGCGGAACGCCTGCACCGCCAGCGAGCGGTCCGCCTCCCGCATCGCGCGCACGTCCGCGCCCAGGTCCTGCGTGTCCTCGTCGGTGGCGGTGGAGCTGTGCGCCGCCGACTGCGCGAACACCGCGAAGTCCTCGACGAGTTGCTCACGCTTGGCCGTCTTGGTCCAGGCGGCGGCGACGCGCCGTACGGACGTCAGCAGGTACGCGCGCACGGCCGTGTCGGGGCCGGAGCCGCCCCGCACCGCCTGCAGAGTGCGGGCGAAGACCTCGTTGGTGAGGTCGTCGGCGGTGTGCGAGTCCCGGCAGCACGTACGGGCGTACCGCCGGACGGCTTCCGAGTGGCGGCGGTACAGCTCGTCGTACGCCTCGGTGTCACCGCCGCGCATGCGCGCCACGAGGGCCGAGTCGGGCAGCTCCCCGCCGGGCAGCTTCCCGCCGGCGGCCCGCTGCTGCGGAACGGACGGCCCGCCGCCCGGCTGCGTGCTGTCGCCGCCGCCCGACGGCTCGGTGTCGTCACCGCCGCCCGGGTCCGCCGGCGTTACCGGTGCGGCCTCGTCGCTCGGTCCGCCCTGCCCGGGCACTGTGGCGGAAAGGGGCAGGGTCGGCTCGTCGTCCGCTCCGCCGCCGTCCGTACTCTGTGGGTCTCCACGCCCGTCAACGCCCATAGCGGGCACCCCCCGAAGATGCTGTTGCCACCGAACTCTGGGTAAGGGTGCCACAGGGAGACGCCCGGGGACCGGCAATGCAAAGCATCCACCCGTCCCGGGTGAATTGCTCCCGGTCGCCCGCGCACTCACCCGTACGGGTGCTTCGGGCGTTCCGCCGCCGTACGCCGGCCGCCCGGCGTCAACGCCCGTACGTCAACTGCCCGCGCGCAACAGCCGACCGCCGAGACCACCGAGACAGCTGAAACCACCGACCGCCGAGGCCGCCGAGGCCGCCGAGGCCGCCGAGACCGCGGACCGCGCCGGACGGCCTCAGGTGCTCGGGCGTGACCGCAGGCCCTCCAGCAGGATGTCCAGCAGCCGGTTCGATGCCGCGGCCTGTTGCGTCGCGTCGGGAAGCATCGGCGCCGCCGTCGCTATCACCAGCAGCACGTCGCCGACCGTCACGTCCGGGCGGAGCTCGCCCGCGGACCGTGCCCGATCGACCAACTGCCCCACCACCTCGAGCAGTTCGGCCGCGCCCGAGTCGTCGTCCGCGAGATCGAAGTCGCCCGGCCGCTGCTGCGCGTCCCGGCCGTTCGCGATCTGCGCGCCCGCGCCCAGGCCGTCGTCGTCCAGCGCCCCGTGCTCCACCTCGGGCGTGATGCGCGGCTCCATCAGCCGCAGCCCGTTCTGCCCGTCCACGCCGCTCTGGCGCTGTATGGGCACGCGGGTGCCGCCGTCGAAGCGGTCGCCCACGTCCACCGAGCCGGTGTCCACGGCCGAGACCGCGCCCGTGCCCGGCCCGCCGGCCCCGCCGGTGCCCGTGTCCTCGTCGGCCGTCCCCGTGCGCAGTATCCGCGGCGGCAGCAGCCGCCCCGCGCCCGAAGCGACGGACGTGCGCAGGAACCTGGACAGCGCGGCCCAGGGCTGCTCTTCGTGGCCGAGCGCGGCCTGTGCCTGCTCGGTGAGCCGGGCCGTCTCCTCTTCCGCGATGCGCCGGACGAGCACGTCCTTGCTCGGGAACCTGCGGTAGACCGTCCCGACACCGACCCGTGCCCGCCGCGCCACGTCCTCCATCGGCGCGCCGTACCCCAGCTCGCCGAAGACCTCACGTGCCGCGCGTAGAACGTGCTCGAGATTGCGCTGGGCGTCGACCCGCAGCGGCGTCGAGCGCGAAGAGTCCTGAATCCCCTGAATGTGCATTGTTGTTCCCCCGGTAATGAATGTCTCCCCCCGGAGACCCCCGCCCTTTTTGTGATCGGTGGCGCGGTCAGCCCAAAAACGCCCCCGTCGGGTTACGAACATAGTTGAGGCCACGTCAAGAGAGAAGGGGGGCTCTTCTGCGCATCCTCGGCCCCGATTGGAGTATGTGCTGGCGCAGGCGCTGAAGGGCCCGTCCGGCACCCCGCTCCACCCCGTCTGACCTGCGCCGATTCCTCCATGCCCAGGAACCGGGGCGAAACGGACCATGTGCCTCCGCTAGTCATACAATTCGCTGGACCTGTGGACAAACACCGGGCCTGGGGTGCGTCATGGACAGGTGACGAAGGAACCCGTGCGCATTCTCGTGGTCGGCGGCGGCTATGTTGGCATGTACACCGCTCTCAGCCTCCAGCGATCGCTGAAACAGCAGCTCATACGTGGTGAGACGCAGATCGTCGTGGTCGACCCCGAGCCGTACATGACGTACCAGCCCTTCCTGCCCGAGGCCGCCGCAGGATCCATCTCCCCACGTCACGTCGTCGTGCCGCTCCGGCGCACGCTGTCCAGATGCCAGGTCGTCATCGGCGAGGTCAAGGCCATCGACCACGCCGAACGGACCGCCACCATCGAGACCCTGGCGACCGCCGAAGAGGGCACCGACGCCATCGAGATGCCGTACGACGAACTCGTCCTGGCGCCCGGCTCCATCTCCCGCACCCTCCCCGTCCCCGGTCTCGCCGAGCACGGCATCGGCTTCAAGACCGTCGAGGAGGCCATCGGGCTGCGCAACCACGTGCTCGAACAGCTCGACATCGCCTCCTCGACCCGCAACCCGGAGGTACGCGACGCCGCGCTCACCTTCGTCTTCGTCGGCGGCGGCTACGCGGGCGTCGAAGCGCTCGCCGAACTCGAGGACATGGCCCGCTACGCCTGCCGCTACTACCACAACCTCCAGCCCGACGACGTGCGGTTCCTGCTGGTGGAGGCGAGCGACCGGATCCTCCCCGAGGTCGGCGCGGAGATGGGCGCGTACGCCCTGCGCGAACTGCGCGGCCGCAACATCGACGTACGTCTCGAGACCCGGCTCGACACCTGTGAGAAGCGCGTCGCCGTCCTCAGCGACGGCTCCCGGCACCCCACCCGCACCCTGGTGTGGACCGCGGGCGTCAAGCCGCACCCGATCCTGGCCGCCACGGGCCTGCCGCTCAACGAGCGCGGCCGGCTGCGGTGTACGGCGCAACTGCGGGTCGACGGCACCGAGCACGCCTGGTCCGCCGGCGACGCCGCCGCCGTGCCCGACCTGGCCGCGCGCGCGAAGGGCGACGACGGCGCCGAGTGCGCGCCGAACGCGCAGCACGCCGTACGGCAGGCGCGCCGGCTCGCGGAGAACATCGCGGCCACACTCAAGGGCGAGGAACCCGCCGACTACCGGCACTCCTACGCGGGTTCCGTCGCCTCCCTCGGTCTGCACAAGGGCGTCGCCCACGTGTACGGCCGCAAGCTCAAGGGCTATCCGGCCTGGTTCATGCACCGCGCGTACCACCTGAGCCGCGTGCCCACGTTCAACCGCAAGGCACGGGTGCTGGCCGAGTGGACGCTGGCGGGGCTCTTCAAACGGGAGATCGTTTCGCTGGGGTCGCTCGAACATCCGCGCGCGGAGTTCGAGCTCGCCGCCGGCACCGGCAGACATCCCGAAGCGAGCTGACGGAACTCCCGGCCGCGCAGCGGCGTCTGAGGGGTGTCAGTGCCGTGGGCCACACTGGACATGTGACCATGGGTGGGGCCGTATCTGCGAAGAGTGATAGTCGTGATCAGCAGCACTGGCATCTCAGACACGACCAACGCGAACGACGCGGACAACGCGATCGGCGCGAACGACGCGACGCACAGGACAAACGCGAGGAATCGGACGACGTGAACTTCACGCGCTGGAGCGCCCGACTGCCCGGCACACAGCGGCGCAGCGCCGCCGCCCAGGCAGCGACCAAGGCGACGAAGGCGGCGAAGGCGGCGAAGACGACGAAGGCCGCGAAGTCGGCCAAGGTGGCGAAGGGAGCCAAGACAGCGAAGCCGGCGAAGGCGGCCAAGACCCGGCAGCCGTCGGGGACGTACGGCCCCGCGCCCGACCCGGAGCCCGACGGCGCCGACACCGGACCGGCCACCGGCACCGTCCCCGCCGCCCGCGGCACGGGCTCCGACGGGTGCGCCCAAGAGGCGCCCGCCGGCGCCCTCCTGGAGCCCGGCCCCGCGGAGACCGAGGCACACCCGGCGAGCACCGGGGCCGACGAGGCCGGCGCGGCCGTACGGGACGACCCGCCTCTT
>NZ_CP031320.1:7867918-7940714 GCF_003355155.1 Streptomyces armeniacus
AAAAAAAATAACGCCTACCAGGCGGGTAGTAGGCATCGATCCCCGCCGAAGCCGACGTCATCACAGCCTCGGTACGCAGCGGATTGATCTCCGAAACCGCGCCGACGAAGGTCGTCTTACCCACGCCGAACCCACCAGCCACCACGATCTTGGCCGAGGTCGTGGAGCGGGCAGCCGCACCGCCGCTAGAGCTTGCGAAGTCCACTGAGCACCCTTTCGAGCAGTGTCACGTCTGGCTGGCCGTCTGCGGTGGAGTCGTCACCACCAGGCTGGTGGATGGCAACGAGTCCGGCCTCGGCCAGGTCGGCGACGAGGATCCGGGCGACGCCGAGCGGAATGGAGAGGAGCGCCGAGATTTCGGCGACCGACTTGATCTCGTAGCACAGCCGGCAGATCCGCTGGTGCTCGGGCAACTGGCCCTGGAGCTGGGCGAATTCGGCGGTCGTGCTCACCAGTGCCTCGATGGCGAGCTGGTACCGAGGACGGGTCCGGCCACCCGTCATGGCGTACGGCCGCACCAGCTGCTGCGGCTCGCCACGCCCGTCCGCGCCGCTCTGTTCGGAGCGGGGCCGGGGCGGCTGCACCGGCTGGATGCGGGAGGGGGACGGCGGCGGCTGGTGGGGCCGGGACTGTGGGGCCGACTCCGGTGCGGAGTACGGCTGTTGACCGTGCTGGGGCTGCTGGGGCTGCCCCGGCTGGTAGTGCTGCTGCGACGCATGCTGCCCACGCTGCCCCTGTGACTGCTGGGGCGGCTGTGGTTCCTGCTGCTGCCGCTGGCCGCGCACGTGATCGCTGGGCGCGGAGGGGAAGTTGTAGCGCTTCAGGGGCGCGCCCTGAGACTGCTGCTGGTCACGGCCACTTCCGTACGACGGACCGCCTGGGGGCGTTGTCACGTTTCCTCCTCCGGCTCACGGACTAGCGGGCCACACTTGCCAGTTACTGCCTCAGCATCCGAGCGGACACCGCGTCCCCGCACCTTATGGGGCGGAGACGCAATGCGCACGGCCTGTCTCATGTTTGCGCACTAGTTGAGAAGGCTTCCTTGAAGCTCGGCACGGAGGTCGGGGGTGAGGACGGTGCCCGCACGGTCGACGAGCAGCGCCATCTCGTACCCGACAAGACCGATATCGGCCTCCGGATGCGCGAGCACCGCCAGCGACGAACCGTCCGAGATGGACATGATGAAGAGGAACCCCCGCTCCATCTCCACCACCGTCTGGTTCACGAGGCCGCCCTCGAAGATCCGGGACGCGCCCGCGGTGAGCGAGGTCAGACCCGACGCGACAGCCGCCAGCTGGTCGGCCCGGTCGCGCGGGAAGCCCTCGGACAACGCGAGAAGCAGTCCGTCGGCGGAGACCACCACCGTGTGCGACACACCCGGGGTGTTGTCCACGAAGTTGGTGATCAACCAGTTCAGGTTCTGCGCCGCCTGGCTCATCGGGCTCACACTAACGCTCCTGATCGTAGGTGCTGCCGGGGCCGTAGCCCTGTCGGTCATTCTGGGTGTTCTCGCCTGCGGTGCGTCCTCTGCGGATGCCGCGGTGCAGGTTACTCAGCCTGCCGCGGACGTCCTCCGGCGCCCTGGACACCTGCGGGCCGCCCTGCGCGTTCTGCTCCGCGGTGCCCTCGACCAGGTTGGCCTTGGGCACCCGCAGGGGGAGGCCGGACTCGGTGACGCCTCCGGCTTCCGGTTTGCGGAGCTTGCCGGCCCGGCTCCAGCGCTCGTCGTTGGCCGACTGCCAGCCGGGATCCGCGCCTTCCTGCGGGTCCTGCTGTGGCGCTGGGGACGCCTGGGACGACCGTGACGGCAGCGCCAGTGGAGATTCCGCTTGCGGCTGCTGCGGTGCATCCGGACCCCCTTCGGGCTGCGGCCGTCCACGGTCCCGCTGCGGCAGACCCGCGCCGGTCGTAGAGCGGACACTGCTCGGAGAAGGGCCCAGACGGTCGAAGCCTACGCGGTCGCGGGCTGCGTCGGGAACGCTCTCGGCGGATTCCGCTTGTGGCTGTACGGGCTGCTGCGCACCGTACGAGGAGGGTTCCGGGGCGTAGTCGGACGGCGGGTAGCCGGGCTGCTGGTAGCCGTCCACGGGGGCGTACTGGCCCGTGTGCTCCGGGGAGTAGCCGCCGGGGTCGTAGCCGGGCTGGGGGGCGTAGCCCTGCCCGCCGTCGTAGCCGGGCTGGTTCTCGTAGCCGCTCTGGCCGTCGTGCCCCTGCCGGCCGTCGTACCCTGGCTGACCCTCGTAGCCCGGCTGGTAGCCGCCCTGGCCCGGGTCGTAGCCGTACGGCACCGGCTGCTGCCCCTGGCCGCCCGGCTGCGCCTGGCCCTGGCCGTAGTCCTGCTGCTGCGCCTCCAGCGCGGCACGGCGCTCGTCGCGCTGCAGGGAGCGGCCGACCGGGTCGAGCGCCGACGGGTCCGCCGAGGGGCCGTCAGGGCCGTAGCGGGAGTCGTCGAAGCCGAGGTCGGCCGCGGACGGCAGATGCCTGTCGAACACCGGCTGCGGGGCGCTCGGCTGGTCCGGGACGATCCGGGAGACGGTGAAGTCCTCCTCGGCCGGCTGCTCGTCGCCACCGCCGCCGCGCGTGATCGCCTGGGGCAGCATGACCAGCGAGGTGGTGCCCGCCTGCTCGCCCGAGGGCCGGAGCTGGACGCGGATGCCGTGCCGGTTGGCCAGCCGGCCGACCACGAAGAGGCCCATGCGCTGCGAGATGGCGGCGTCCACGGTGGGCGGGTTCGCCAGCTTGTGGTTGATGTCCGCGAAGTCCTCCGCGGTCAGACCGATGCCCTTGTCGTGGATCTCGATCATCACGCGGCCGTCCGGCAGCCGGGTCGCGGTGACCCGGACCTTGGTCTGCGGGGAGGAGAACGACGTGGCGTTCTCCAGCAGCTCGGCCAGCAGGTGGACGAGGTCGCTGACGGCCGCGCCGTGGATCTCGGTCTCCGGCACCCCGGACAGTTCGATGCGCTCGTAGTGCTCCACCTCGGAGGACGCGGCGCGGAGCGTGTCGACGAGCGGCACGGGCTGGTTCCAGCGGCGGCCCGGCTCCTCGCCCGCGAGGACCAGCAGGTTCTCGCCGTTGCGGCGCATACGCGTCGCGAGGTGGTCCATCCGGAAGAGGTGCTCCAGCTGCTCCGGGTCGGCCTCGTTGTTCTCGAGCTCCGAGACGAGGGCGAGCTGCCGCTCGATGAGGCCCTGGTTGCGGCTGGAGAGGTTGGTGAAGATCGCGCTGACGTTGCCGCGCAGCAGCGCCTGCTCGGCGGCGAGCCGTACGGCCTCGCGGTGCACCTGGTCGAAGGCGCGCGCGATCTCGCCTATCTCGTCCCGGCTGTCGATGGGGATCGGCTGCACGCGGGTGTCCACGCGGCCCGGCTCGGTCCGCGAGAGCTGGTCGACGAGCGACGGCAGCCGCGTCTGCGCCACGTCGAACGCCGCGCCGCGCAGCGTACGCATGCTGCGGCCCATCGAGCGGGCCATCATGCCGGCGATGAGGAACGCCACCAGCAGCGCGGTCAGTACGATGCCTGCGTTGATGAACGTGTCCCGGCGGGCGTCCGACGCGATCTGCTCCGTCTCCCGTACGGCGTCGCCCGCGAGCTTCTTCTCGACCACGCGGTACGCGTCGGCCTTCGCCGTCGACGTGCTGAACCACGTGCTGGGCGTGATGCCCTTCTCCTTCAGGGCGCTCTCGCCGGCGCCGCTGCTGATGGCCGTGACCATGTCCTTCAGCGGCGGCGGGGCGACGAACGGCTGGTCCTTGGACTCGGCCTCCGCCTTGGCCGCGGCGGCCTTCTCCTTGCCCTCCTGCTCGACCTTGCGCAGCTCGCTCTCCAGAAGCTCGACGTCCTGTGGGCGGCCGCCGGAGACGTACTCCGCGAGAGCGACGTTCTCCAGATACGCGTACGAGGCGAAGGCCGTGAGCTGCTTCTTCTTCGCCGCCGCGGACGGGCCGGGCTCGAGGATGAGATGCATGCCGATGGCGCGCTGCAGCGACTCGGCCGACTTGGTGAGGGAGATGGCGTAGACGGTACGGCCGTAAGAGGTGACGTTGCCGGTGCCCAGCCCGAGTTCGTTGGCGAGCTCCATCAGCGGGTGCTGTACCTGGGTGTACGCCTCCTCCGTCTGCACGCCGCTCAGCCGGTCGCTGTACGCGGCCTGGCGGAGCGGTCCGAGTTTCGGCTCGGCCTTGCGGAGGGCGGCGAGGCGGCGCTTGAGGCCTTGCTTGTCCGGGATCTCTTCGGCGCGGGCGTCGAACCGCTTCTTGGCTTGGTCGGTGGCCGCGCGCAGCTCCTGCACCTGGGGGTTGTCGCGGTCGCCCGCGAGGAGCGGCTCGGCGCTCCGGTCCCGCTCGTTGAGCAGGGCCTGGCCGTAGTCGGCGGCGGACTCGACGAGTTCGGCGATGTGCCGGGCGTCCTCGGCGTCGTTCCAGGTGTCGATCGTGTGCTGGACGCGGAAGCCGCCGAAGACGAGGGCCACCAGAACGGGGATGAGCAGGATCGCGTTCAACCGGGTGGGTACGCGCCAGTTCCGCATCGCGAAGCGGCTGCCGCTGGTGGCGGGCGCCTCGGGCACGTCCACGCTTCCCGCAGCGGACCGGGCCGGCGGGGTGAAGTTCCCCCGCGACTCGTCGCGCGCCTGCGGGGCAGAGCCCGTCTTGCTACGCCTCACTCGACTACTCACCTCTCGGGCGCTCGGCTCCCGACTCAGGTCGGGTCGTGGCTACTGCTGAGTTCAGCGAATTTCAGCACGTCACTGCACCTCTTTCCAAACTCTTGACGGGACGGGGAATTTATGGCAGGCAAGATTGAATAATTCGTGCATCACAGACGTAATCCGACAAAGCCCCATAGAATCGTGCGCAGAGTGAAGTGTTCCGCTCGCCGCCTGTGTTGGCCGTGTGTCAATCACGTATCGAAATGTTATGAAGCCCTCATCATGGCATGACAAAGAAACCGGTGGCCCGCGGCAACTACCTTGCGGGCCCGGCTAGTTGTCAGACTGGTGGATCGACGGGGTCACTTGAGGCGGGCGAGCAGGGCGTGCTCGACCAACGTGATGAGTCCGCTCTTGGCGTCGGCGCGGTGCCTGGCGTCGGTGGTGATGATCGGCGCGTCCGGCCCGATCTGCAACGCCTCCCGCACCTCCTCCGGCGTATACGGCTGATGCCCGTCAAAACCGTTCAACGCGATCTGTTGTGTTTGCTATCACGCTACCCCCTGCCCCCGCATACTCCCCCTATGCCCTCCCGGGCAGCTTCAGATGTGTATCAGAGCCAGCCCCGCCCCCGGGGCGGCCGTCATGGCTAGCCGCCCGCCGAGCAGACGCCGCGTCCTGGCCGCCGGCCTCGGGGCCGCGCTGGCGGGCGCCGGCACGGCGTCCTGCGCCAACGCCTCGGCCGGCCAGGGCGATCCCGACGGCCCCGTGACCCTCTGGTCGGCGCTGCGCGGCACCGACACCCTGGTCGCCAAGTGGAACGCGCTCCACCCCGACGACCCCGTCGACTTCTCCCCGATGACCTCCGGCCTCGCGGGCGGCAACGCCAAGCTCTCGAATGCCGCCCGCGCCGGGAACGCCCCCGACATCGTCACCATCGTCGACGCCGACCTGCCGTCCTTCGCCATCGACGGCGTATGCGCCGACGTCACCGGCCTCGTCACCCCGCGGCTGCGCACCCAACTCGGCCCGCAGGCCTGGACGAACGGCAAGCTGGACGGCCGGGTCTACGGCATCCCGCTGGACCTGGGCCCGATGCTGCTCGCGTACCGCAAGGACCTCCTCGAAGCGCACCGCGTCGGAATCCCCGTCACCTGGGAGGAGTTCCACGACGCGGCGCGCACCCTCAGGCGGCGCTCCGGCACCCACCTGACGTCCTTCCACCCCAACGCGTACAACGTGCTCGCCGGTCACGCCATGCAGAGCGGCGGCCAGTGGTTCGCCACCGAGGGCGACACCTGGGTGGTCGACTTCCTCGACGAGCCCACCCGCCGCGTCGCGGACTACTGGCAGCGGCTGATCGACGAGGACCTGCTGTTCGTCGCCCCCGGCAGCAGCCAGGAGTGGATGTCCGCGCTCGCCCGCGGCCGGGTGGCCGCCCACCTCGTGGGGCCGTGGGGGCTGGCGGCCCTGGCCTCCTCGGTGCCCGGCACCTCCGGCCGCTGGCGCGTGGCCCCGCTGCCGCAGTGGGGTACGGGCAGGCCCGTCGTGGGCACCGACGGCGTCTCCCTGCACGCCATCACCGCCGACAGCCCGCGCAAGAAGCGCGCGATGCGGTTCCTGGAGTGGATGTCGACGACACCCGAGGCGATCACCGCCCGGCTCTCCGGCGGCCGTTCGAGCCTCTTCCCCGCCGCGCCGGCCCAGGTCGAGGCCGCCTCGCGCCAGTTCGAGACCGACTTCTACGGCGGCCAGGACCTGTACGCCCTCGTGACCGAGCAGGCCCGCCTGCTGCGTACGGGCTGGACGTGGGGGCCGCGCATGCAGGCCACCGCGACGTCCCTGCACAACGGCCTGGCCCGGCTCTCGTACGGCACGAAGGTCACCGAGGCGCTGCGCTCGGCGCAGGCCGAGACCCTGCCCGACATGCGCAGTCTGGGCCTGAAGGTGAGGCAGGCATGAGTACGTCCACCGTCCCCGGCACCTCCCGTACGGTGCACACGCCGCCGAGTGCCCGCGCGTCCACCCCCGCGACCCGTCCGCGCCGTCCGCAGCGGCAGGCGGTGGGCGTCCTCCTCGGGCCGTTCGTCCTGCTGCTGGTCGCCGTGTTCCTGGTGCCGGTGCTGTACGCGGTCCGGCTGAGCTTCTTCTCCGAGACCCACACCGGCCTCGGCTTCGGCAAGGCCCGTACCGCCTTCGTGGGCCTGCGCAACTACGCGGCCGTGCTGTCCGATCCGAGCTTCGTGAGCGGTGTCGGCGTCACGCTCCTGTACGCGCTCGTGTTCCTGCCCCTTGTCCTGACCGGCGGGCTCGCCCTGGCCCTGCTGTTCGACTCGGGGCTGGTGCGCGCGCGACAGCTCAGCCAGACCGTGCTGTTCGTGCCGCACGCCGTGCCCGGCATCATCGCCACCGTCATCTGGCTGTACCTCTACACGCCCGGTCTCTCGCCCGTACTCGACGTGCTGGGCAGCGCCGATGTCACCGTGAACTTCCTCGGCCTGCGCATGCTGATCCCGTCCCTGGTGAACATCGCGCTGTGGAGCGGGCTCGGCTACACCGCCGTCATCTTCTTCGCCGCCCTGCGCGCGATTCCCCGCGAGCTCGTCGAGGCCGCCGAGGTCGACGGCGCGGGCCCGGTGCGCACGGCGCTGACGATCAAGGTGCCGATGATCCGCGGCACCCTGTCCACCGTGGCCATCTTCACCACGATCGCCGCGCTCCAGCTGTTCACCGAACCGATGCTGCTGAGCCGGGCCACGCCGCTGGTCGGCCCCCGCTTCACGCCGAACATGTACATCTTCGACGCGGCCTTCACCCGTAACAACTACGGCCTGGCGTCCGCCGCCTCCGTCCTGCTGCTGCTCGTGTGCTGCGCCCTGTCCTACGTGGTGACGCGGGGCACGGCCCGCACCGGCCGGCGCGTCCCCGACTCCAGGAAGGCCCGCCCGTGACCACCTCCACCGCTCCGGTCCCCACCGCCTCCGTGCCCGCCCGCTCCGTGCCCGCGGGCCGCCCGTACGGCCGCGTCGTCGCGAACGTCGTGGTCGGCGTCAGCGTGCTGTACGCGCTGCTGCCCCTGCTGTGGCTGCTGCTCGCCTCCACGGTGGACGCGGAGGCGCTGTTCGCCTCGGACTTCTTCGGCCCGTCGAACTTCGCCCTCGTGGACAACATCCGCACTCTGCTCGCCCAGGACGACGGCGCGTACCTCACCTGGTACGGCAACAGCCTGCTGTACGCGGTGGGCGGCGCCGCCGTCGGCGCCCTGGTCAGCACCGCCGCCGGGTACGTCTTCGACAAGTTCGAATTCGCGGGCAAGGGCGCCCTGTTCGCCCTCATCCTGATCTCGGTGATGGTGCCGGCCACGGTGCTCGCCCTGCCGCTGTACCTGCTCGCCTCCGACCTGGGACTGGCGAACACGGTCTGGTCGGTGCTGATCCCGGTGCTGTTCAACCCCTTCGGCGTGTATCTGGCGCGGATGTTCTCCGCCTCCTATGTCCCCGACGAGGTGCTGGAGGCCGCCCGCGTCGACGGCGCGAACGAGCTGCGCAGCTTCCTGTCCGTGGGGCTGCGGATGCTCGCCCCCGGCTACGTGACCATCTTCCTGTTCCAGCTGACGGCGATCTGGAACAACTTCTTCCTCCCCCTGGTGATGCTCAACGACGCCTCCCTCTACCCGCTCAGCCTCGGCCTCTACAGCTGGAACTCCACCGCGCCCATCAACCCCGACTACTACCCGCTGATGGTCATCGGCTCCCTGCTGGCACTGCTGCCGCTGGTCATCGCGTTCCTGCTGCTCCAGCGCCACTGGCGCTCCGGCCTCACCGCGGGCAGCGTGAAGTGACGCCGTACGGTGCGTGAAGTGACGCCGTACGGAGGCGGATTCGGCTGCTCATGCGGTTCGCGCCCGAGGACTCGTCCGAGCCAACGAGCCGACCGCGGGGGAGCGTCGCACTGGCATCACCCCGCGGTGCCGCCGCCCGCCGGTGACGCGCTCGTGGCCGGGCCGGGCGCCTTCCCCGTGGCCGCGTCGAGGGCCAGCACGCCGCTCTCGTTGGTGACGTACACGAAGCCGTACGCCGTGACCGGGCCCGTGTCCCGGTTGCCGGGGGACATCTTGGCGCCGGTCGCGGTGGACCAGCGCTCGGAGCCGTCATCGGCGTCGAGGGCGCGAACGCTGCCGACGGCACTCAGGGTTTCGCTGAAGTAGACCAGGCCCCCCGCCACCGCGAGCTGCGTGGGATTCACTGTCGACATGCCCTCGTGGGTCCATTTCTTGGCACCCGTCGACGCGTCGAGCGCGTGGACGCGTCCGTCGGCACCGGCGACACAGAGCGTGTCGCCCGCGAGGCAGACGGTCGGGTCCGCTCCGGTGGTCCCCGGCACCGACCACTTCCTGGTGCCCTTCTCGGAGTTGATCGCGTAGAGGCTCCCGTCGCCGGCGCCGGCGTACACCAGACCGCCGGACACGACGGGCTTCTGGGCGAAACCCCCGTCCGCGGGGAAGTCCCACTTCTTGGCACCGCTGGACGCGTCCAGCGCGTAGAGGGTGCTGTCCTTCCCGTCGCAGCCGATGTACACGGTGCCGTCGGCCACCGTGGGAGAGCCCTGAATCTCGTCCCCGAGCGGACGGCTCCACACCTTCCGCCCTCCGTCCGCGCGCACGGCGTACACGTGCTTGTCCTGGCTGGCGAAGTACACGATCCCGCCGGCCAAGGTCGGCCTGCTGTGAATCTGGCCCTCGGTGGGAAACGTCCACTTCTTCCTGCCGTCCGCGTCCAGCGCCCACAACTCGTCCCCGCCACCCACGTACACCGACCCGTCGGCGACCGCGGGCTGGTTCGGGAGGAAGAGGAGCCTGGGCCCGTCCCAGCGCTTGTGTCCGGTGCGCGCGTCCAGGGCGGTGATCCTGAAATCGGCGGCCACGTACAGGACACCGTCGGCCGCCGTGCACAGGGTCGGCAGATCGAGTTTGACGTCGTGGCGCCACGGGCGCACCTTGGGCCGGCGGGCGGCTTCCGCTCCCGACTCGGTGTCTCCGGCGCCGTCCCCGTCGGTGCCTTTGCCCAGGGTGAGCGCGAGCCCGGTGCCGCCGGCCACCAGGGCGGCCGCCCCGCCCAGGCCGAGCAGCAGAGCGCGGCGACGCTCTGGAGCCGTGGGAATCACGGGAGTCGTGGGGCCTTCGGGAACCGCGGTGGCGGGAGGCGCGAAGGCCACGGGCCCGTCCGCCGCACCCGGCGTGTTCCCGGGCAGGGACGGGGCGGCCGTCTGTGTCGGCAACTGGTGGGCCGCGGGCGGGTGTTCCGGTGAGCCCGGCACATACGGGGGCGGGTCGGCCGGGGCCGGGGGGACGCCGTGATCGCCCGCATCGTACGGAGGGGCGAGGAGGCGTCCCGTACGAGGGCGCGCCCGCAGTTGTTCAGCGGGAAGGTCGAGGAGGGGTACTCGCTGGGCATGGTCGTCGCGACCCTCGCGGTCGTCCTGGTCCCCCTCGCCTTCGGGGACGGGCCGAGGTCCGCGCTGCTGCGCGCGATGACCTTCATGATCGTGGCCTCGCCCTGCGCGGTCGTGCTGGCGACGATGCCGCCGCTGCTGTCGGCCATCGCGAACGCCGGCCGGCACGGCGTCCTCGCCCCACGTGGTCGTCGATGAACACGTACAGTGCCGCCAGAAGGGCGTCCAGGTTTGTCTTCACACACTGACCAACGGGCGCCCTTCGCCATGGTCGCGACCAGCACCGACATCGGACTCATTCATCTAGCGTGTGGGCGGCAGCACCGCACAGCAACCTGGAGCGCACGCATGAACTTCGTCTCTGTCCGCATCATCACCGACGACGTCGCCCGCCTCGTCGCCTTCTACGAGCGGGCCACCGGCACGACCGCCAGCTGGGCCAACGAGGACTTCGCCGAGCTCAGGCACGCCTCGGCCACCCTCGCGATCGGCAGCACCCGTACGGTCCCGCTGTTCGCGCCCGGCTCCGCCCGCCCGGCCGCCAACCGGAGCGCCATCCTGGAGTTCCTGGTCGACGACGTGGACAGCGTGTACGAGAACCTGACCGACTGGGTCGGGGAGTTCGTCACCGAGCCCACCACCCTGCCCTGGGGCAACCGCTCGCTCCTGTTCCGCGACCCCGACGGCAACCTCGTGAACTTCTTCACCCCCGTCACGCCGGACGCCGTCGCGAAGTTCGCCCGCCAGGGATAGCCGCTGGGGATGCCCGCTAGGGATAGCGGAGGTCCGCCCAGACCGTCTTGCCGATCGGGTCGCGGGCGGACGCGCCCCAGCGCAGGGCGAGCGCGGCGACGAGGTACAGGCCGTAGCCCGACTCGGCGCCCTCGTCCGGCGCTTGCGCCGTCGGCGGCGGATAACGCTCGTCGCGCGCGTCGGACACCTCGATACGCAGGGCGTCCTCCAGGACGGTGACCCGCAGCTCGAAGTCCCGGCCGGAGACGCAGCCGTGGCGTACGGCGTTCGCACACAGCTCGCCGACGACCAGTTCCGCGTCACGCGTCAGCGCGCAGTCGTACGGGAGCCCCCACGCGTCGAGCCGCTCGGCGGCAAGGTGGCGGGCGAGGCGGACACCCCGGCGGGTGGAGGTGAACCGCATGCAGAACAGCCGGGTGGACCCTGGGGAGGGAATCTGTGACTTCACAGGGTAACCGTGTCGTCACCCGGTCTAGAGTGGCCAGATCAGCTCGCTGTACGAACGCAGCGCGTACGAGCTGGTACGGGACATGTACGGGCCGGGGACCGGGAGGTGGCGGGCATGGGCCGCCAGCCGAAGCAGAGGCAGAAGCAGCAGAACGACGACCGGCCCGAGGCGTGGCGCTGCTACGGCCGCCTGGTCAAACTCTTCCGCGAACAGGCCGGGTTGACACAACCCGACCTCGCGAAGGCCGTCGGCTACTCGTACGAGCAGACGTCCTCCATCGAGCAGGGCCGCCGCCCCGCCAAGGCGGTCTTCACGGAGACGGCGGACCGGGTGCTCAGCGCACGCGGGGCGCTGCTGGCACTCCAGGAGGAAGTGGAACTGGCCAAACTGCCGCGCTTCTTCCAGGACTTCGCGAAGATCGAGATCGAAGCGGTCAGCCGTTTCGCCTACGAACCCCAACTCGTACCAGGGCTCCTCCAGACCGAGGAGTACGCGCGGGCCGTCTTCAACGGGCACGTGCCACAGCTGGAACCCGAGGTCTTCGAGCAGCACCTTGAGGCGCGGATGGAACGGCAGAAGCTGCTGACGCGGACGCCGAAGGTGCAGTTCTCGTTCGTGCTGTGGGAACCGGTGCTGCGTAATCCGGTGGGTGGAGTGGCGGTGCTCAAGCAGCAGTTGAGGCACTTGCTGAAGCTCACGGAGTTGCCGAACGTCGAGGTCCAGGTCGTGTCGGAGAGCAGCGGCATGCATCCGGGGAACAGCGGTCCCATGGTGCTCCTGGAGACCGCTGAACACCGTCAAGTCGGGTACCTGGAGTCGCAGGGCATTGGCTCAGTGATCACCGATCCAGCCACGGTCAGCGCCTTCGGATTGCGGTATGGCAAGCTGCGCTCGCGTGCCCTCAATATTGAGGAGTCCGCACGTCTGATCGAGCATGCAGCGGGAGCGTAATGAGCAGCGACCTGACCTGGTTCAAGAGCAGCTACAGCGGCCCCGAGGGCGGCGACTGCCTCGAAGTCGCCGTCTCCTGGCGCAAGTCGAGCCACAGCGGCTCGGACGGCGGAGACTGCGTCGAGGTCGGATGGCACAAAGCAACCCACAGCGGCCCGGACGGCGGGAACTGCGTCGAGGTCGACGCCTGCCCCGGCACCGTCCACGTACGGGACTCGAAGAACGCCACCGGCCCCCAACTCGCCGTCACCCCCCACGCCTGGGCCTCCTTCGTCGGCTACGCCTCACACCGCCGCCCCTGAGGCATGTTCCGGAAGCGCTGGTGCCGTGTGACACCGGCGCTTGAACGGTGTGCCGGTGCTGGGGCAGGCTCATGTTCATGGTCTCGGTGTTGCAGAACGTGGCGATCGACTGTGCGGATGCCTATGAGCTGGCACGGTTCTGGGCCGAGGTGACCGGTTGTCCGCTGCATCCAGAGGACGGACCTGGCGACCCGGAGATTGACGTGATGCTGCCGGAGGGCCCGCTGCTGCACTTCAACCAGGTGCCGGAACCGAAGACAGCCAAGAACCGGATCCACCTGTGCCTGCGCCCGAAGACCTCGCGCGAGGAGGAGGTCAAGCGACTGCTGGGCCTCGGTGCCGTCTTCGTCAGCGATCGCCGGGAACCCGATGGCGCAGGCTGGGCCGTCCTCGCAGACCCTGAAGGCAACGAGTTCTGTGTTCTTCGCAGTGAGTCCGACCGCGCTGCGATGTCTTCTTGAGGCTCAGACCGACCTGGCCGGGAGCAAGGCTCCGGCTCCGCCCAGGTCAGTCGGGGCGGCGGATGTCCCAGAACTCCGCCTTGTTCGCGCGCCAGCGCTCCCAGAGCCGGTCCTGCCTGTCGTGGCCCTTGTCGTCCTCGGTCAGGAACTGCAGATCGGAGCCCGTCAGCGGCAGCAACGCGAGGTACTGCACCGCCGGTTCGCCGTCCGGGCCGAGGAAGACCGACACGTCGGGGAACACGGGGCTCACCGCGAACAGCAGCCCGCGTACGTTCGTCTCCGGCACCAGCGGGTCGTCACCGGCCACCAGGTGGCCGTGGACGGCGAGCGGCGACGGGTCCTGGCGGAGCAGGTACTGGGCCGCTCCGTCCACCAGGTGCAGCGCTTCCTGTTCCTGGCCGGTCTGCAGCGTGCAGAGGAGTTCGGAGGGCTTCGGCGCGCGGATCGGCTGGAACCGCAGGCCGTTGGTGACCGCGGACACCACGGGCAGCGGGCGCTTCTCCGGGTAGTGCAGCGTCACCCCGTACCCGGGATCGTCGCCGGGCGGGTCCCACCGCTTGGTCGCGGGCCCCAGATGCCGTACGACATGCTCCGCCAGGCCCTCGAACCGATCGTCGTCACTCATGCCGACCCACACTAGGCGTACGGGCCGCCGCCAGGCAGCTCGCGGCCCGGCGCCGCCGTCAGCGCAGGTCGAGCCGCATCAGGACGCGGGGGTGACCGGCGAGCACCGAGGTGGTGTCGGCGGCGTGGACGAATCCGGCGCGCTCGAAGTTCTTCCGCAGCCCGGCGTACGCCATCGTGAGGTCGATCTTGGCGCCACCGTTGTCGATCGGGTACGCCTCGACCGCCGGGGCTCCGTGGGTGCGGGCGAAGTCGACCGCGCCGGCGATCAGGGCGTGCGAGATCCCCTTCTTGCGGTGACCGGGGCGTACGCGGATGCACCACAGCGACCAGACCGGCAGGTCGTCGACGTGCGGGATCTTCCGGCTGTGCGCGAAGGAGGTGTCCGAGCGGGGCGCCACGGCGGCCCAGCCGACCGGCTCGTCGCCGTCGTAGGCGAGCACTCCCGGCGGGGGCTCGGCACGGCACAGCTCGGCGACGTACTCGCCGCGGGCGGGTCCGCGGAGCTCGTTGTTGAGCTTGGACGGGATGCGGTAGCTCAGGCACCAGCAGACGTTGGCCCCAGGCGACTTGGGACCGACCAGGGTCCGGACGTCCTCGAAGATCGATGCCGGGCGGACTGCGATGGTCATGACGCCACGATGGCACGACGCCGCACGATGCACCCGGCGGCACCGCTCACTCCCCGAGGGGCGGCGCGGGTACGGCGTCCGCCGGGGCCGGAGCGGGAGCCGGGGCCGGAGCGGGAGCCGGGGCCGGAGCGGGAGCCGGGGCCGGGGCCGGGACCGGGTTCTCGGCCGCGCGGCTGACCTCCTCCCAGGACGCCCATACGTCCATCCGCTGCCGGGACACGTCGAAGGCCAGGTCGTAGACCATGCTGCCGAGCAGCAGCCGCAGCGGCGGGTCGTCGCTGTCGACCAGCTTCAGCAGGGCCTCGGCTGCGAGCCGGGGCGGGCTGTCGACGGAGCCGTCCGCCCACTGCTTCTCCAACTCGGCGCGGAGGGGCCCGTACGCGTCGAGCGGGGCGGCCGTGCGCATGCTCGCGTAGAGGTCGGTCCAGTACCCGCCGGGTTCGACGATGGTGACCTGCACGCCGAACGCGGCCGCCTCCATGGCCAGCGACTCGCTCATGCCCTCCAGGGCGAACTTGCTCGCGCTGTACAGCGACGTGCTCGGGAAGCCGCCGAGCGCGCCGATGCTGGATATCTGCACGATGTGGCCGCTGCCCTGGGCGCGCAGGTGCGGGAGGGCGGCCTGGCTGACCCAGAGGGCGCCGAAGAAGTTCGTGTCGAGCACTTCGCGGGCCTCGGCCTCGGTGAACTCCTCGACCATGCCGAGGGACATGATCCCCGCGTTGTTGACGACGATGTCCAGGCCGCCGAAGTGCGCCGTGGCCTCCCCTACGGCGGTCCGGACGGTTGCGCGGTCCGTGACGTCGAGGGGCAGGAGGAGCAGGCTGCCGGTGGCGGCGTACTCCTCGGCGAGGGCATCGAGCGTGTGTGTGGTGCGGGCGGCGGCGGCCACGCGGTCGCCGCGTTCCAGGGCGGCCCTGGTGAACTCGCGGCCGAGGCCGCGGCTGGCACCGGTGACGAACCAGGTGCGGGGGCTCGTACGGTCCGGGGCCTGTCTCTTATACACACATGACGCTGCCGAGGAAGGCTGTGGTGGCGATCCAGGTGGGCGCCAGGACGTGAAATAGGAAGAGTCAGCAGCGGACGACGCGTGGTGGGCCCGGAGATGTGTATACGCGACAGCACCCCACCTCGGCCCTGCCCCGCCCGCTCAATGCGAACACTTCCGCACACTGTTGGTGACGCCCCGAACAACTGTCGTACGGTTCCAGGGGCCGTCGTGGGACACGGCCGTGGTGACCGAGGGGGCGGCACGCGTGGGTGGCGAGGGTGCTGATCTGAGCATCAGCAAGGAGTCGTTGAAGCAGCTCACGGACGGGCTGAACGCGGCGATCGGCGAGCTGAAGTCGGCGGGCGCGTCGGCGACGGAGTCGGTGATGGGCTCCGGCTTCGAGGGGATGTCGCTGACGAACAAGGAGGCCGGGCACGGCGGCCTCGCCGACGACTTCGAGGGCTTCTGCGAGAACTGGGAGTGGGGCGTACGCGGCCTCGTCTTCGACGCGAACGCCATCGCGGCCGGTCTGGGGCTGTCCGCCGGGATGCTGTACGCGGAGGACCAGTACTGGCAGGGCACGTTCAAGTACGCGGCCAACGCGGCCAATCCGGGCGCCGACCCGGGCCTGTCCCAGCAGGAGGTCGCCGAGCAGGACTGGGGCGAGATTCTGACCCCGGACGGCCCGGACTGGAGCGCGGAGTCGCAGGTCAAGGCGGGCCAGGAGATCCGCGACTCGTGGGCGAACCCGGAGGGCACCACCAAGTCGATGCAGCCCCCGGCCGGCGGTGACGGCTGATGGGCTGGGGGCCGGTCGACGACTGGGTGGAGAAGGGCACCGAGTTCGCCGGTGAGGTCGTGGACGAGGGCGGCGAGCTGGTCGCCGACGGCCTGGACAAGGTGGGCTGGGAGGACGGCGCGAACGCGGTCCGGCACGCCAAGAACGCGGTCGCCAACCGGATGGGCGCCGACGTCGACGAGATGAATCTCGGCCAGACCGACGACCCAAAGGAACTGATCTTCGGCAGCGCGGGCAAGCTGCGCTCCACGAGCAGGCATCTGACGGACTTCAAAACGGCGTTCAACAAGGTCGGCAACGGACTGAAGGGCCTCGACCCCGGCCAGTGGAAGGGAGCGGCGGCGGAGTCGTTCCGGAACCGGGTTGACCTGGAGCCGAAGAAGTGGTTCAAGGCGGCTGACGCGTGCGAGAAGGCCGCGAAGGCGCTGGAGGACTTCGCCGGGACGGTGGAGTGGGCGCAGGCACGCGCCAAGGAGGCCATCGCGAAGTGGAAGGCGGCCGACAAGGCGACCCAGGACGCGGAGAAGGCGCACAACGCGAAGGTCGACACGTACAACGCGGCGGCGGACTCGTACAACGCGGCCGTACGGGCGGGGGAGGAGCCGGGCGCCCGGCCGGCGCCGCCGGGGGAGTTCAAGGACCCGGGGCCCGGGATGCGCGAGGAGGCCGAGGAGATCCTCGCGGGCGCCCGCAAGCAGCGTAACGAGGCGGCCGAACGGGCGCGGGCGGCCGTGCAGTCGGCGCGGGACGCGGCGCCGCCGAAGCCGTCGACGGGGGAGCAGCTCGCGAGCGACGCGGCGATCAAGGGCCTGGGCCTGACGCACTTCGGCGGCGGGGTGATCAAGGGCGCGGCGGGGGTGCTGTCGTTCGCGCGCAGCGTGAACATGTTCGACCCGCACAACATGATGAACCCGGGCGACTTCGCGACCAACGTCAACGCCGCCGCCAACGGCATGTACCAGATGGCCCGTGACCCGCAGGGCGCCGCCGAGAACCTGGCCAAGGCGTTCCAGGGCGACCCGGAGGACTTCCTGGGGCAGCTGGCACCGGAGATGCTGGGCACGAAGGGCGCGGGCCTGCTCAAGACGGGCGCACGCGCGGGCCGTACGGGCCTGCGGGCCCACCCGGACGGGCCGGACGGCAGCGGTCGCGGCCCGGAGTCCACCTCGAACGGCCCGACCGACCCCGTCGACATGGCGACGGGCCGGATGTATCTGCCGCAGACGGACGTGTCGCTGCCGGGCGCGCTGCCGCTGCAGTTCGTACGGCGGGTGGAGTCCGGGTACGGGGCGGGGCGCTGGTTCGGGCCGTCCTGGTCCAGTACGGCGGACCAGCGCCTGGAGGTGGACCCGGAGGGCGTCGTCTTCGTCACCGAGGACGGCCGCCTGCTGGCGTACCCGCACCCGGCGCCGGGCGTGCCGACGCTGCCGGAGACGGGCGCGCGGTGGCCGCTGGAGCGTACGCGCGAGGGCGGGTACACGGTCGCCGACCCGGACACCGGCGTCGTACGGCACTTCGGGCCGCCGGGCGACGGGCGCGACGGCATCGCGCTGCTGGAGCAGCTCACCGACCGCAACGGGCACGCGGTCACCTTCGAGTACGACGAGGACGGCACCCCGCTGGCGCTGGCGCACAGCGGCGGCCACCGCCTGGAGATCACCTGTACGGACGGCCGCATCACGGGCCTGTCGCTGGCCGGCCGGCAGCTGATCCGCTACGGCTACACCGACGGCAACCTCACCGAGGTCGTCAACTCCTCAGGACTGCCGCTGCGTTTCGCGTACGACGACGAGCGCCGCGTCGTCTCCTGGACGGACACCAACGACCGCCGCTACGACTACGTCTACGACAACCGCGACCGCTGCATCGCCGAGGGCGGCACGGACGGCCACGTCCAGCTGCGCATCGACTACGGCGCCACCGACCCCGCCACCGGCCACCGCGTCACGACGGTCACCACGTCACAGGGCCACGTCAGCCGCTACGTCATCAACAACCGCTGCCAGGTGGTCGCCGAGCACGACCCCAACGGCGCGGTCATCCGTACGGAATGGGACCCCTACCACCGCCTCCTGTCCCGTACGGACCCGCTGGGGCACACGGTCCGCCTCACGTACGACGGCCCCGGCTCCCGCCCGGCCACGGTCACCCGCCCGGACGGGCGCACCTCGCACGCCGACTTCAACGGCCTGCGCCTGCCGACCACCACCACGGCCGCGGACGGCACCGTGTGGCGCCACGACTACGACGAACGCGGCAACCGCACCTCCACCACCGACCCGCTCGGCCACGAGACGCGGTACGCGTACGACGCCAGCGGCCACCTCGCCGCCGTCACCAACGCGCTGGGCGAGACCACGCACGTACGGTGCGACGCGGCCGGCCTCCCCGTCGAGATCACCGACCCGGCCGGCGGGACCACCTCGTACGAGCGGGACGCGTTCGGCCGCCCCGTCGCCCTCGTGGACCAGCTGGGCGCGGTCACGCGCCTGGACTGGTCGGTCGAGGGCCGCCTGCTGCGGCGGACCGACCCGGACGGCGCCGAGCAGAGCTGGACGTACGACGGTGAGGGCAACTGCACGCGCCACGTGGCCGCGAACGGCGGCGTCACCACGTACGAGTACACGCACTTCGACCTGCTCGCCGCCCAGACCGGGCCCGACGGCGTCCGCTACACCTTCACGCACGACCATGAACTGCGGCTCACCCAGGTCACCAACCCGCAGGGGCTGACCTGGCAGTACGTCTACGACCCGGCGGGCCGCCTCGTCTCCGAGACGGACTTCGACGCGCGCACGCTGACGTACGCCTACGACGCGGCCGGCCAGCTGACCGCCCGCACCAACCCGTTGGGCGAGACGGTCTCCTTCACGCGCGACGCGCTCGGCCGGATCGTACGGAAGGACGCCGGCGGGCAGGTCACCACATTCGCGTACGACCCGGCGGGCCGCCTCACCGAAGCCGCCGGGCCGGACTCCCGACTCGTCTGGCAGCGCGACAGGCTGGGCCGCGTCAAGACGGAACTGGCCGACGGCCGCGTCCTCACGCACACGTACGACGCGCTGGGCCGCCGTACGCGCAGGGTGACGCCGTCGGGCGCGGTCTCCACCTTCGCGTACGACGAGGCGGGCAACCGTACGGCGCTCACCGCCTCCGGCCGCACCCTGGACTTCACGCACGACGCGGCGGGGCGGGAGACGGGGCGCCGGGTCGGCGGGCAGCTGTCGCTGACCCAACTCTGGGACCCGGCAGGCCGGTTGACGGAGCAGACCGTGCTCGGTCCCTCGTCCGAGCGGGTCCAGCACCGCACGTACACCTACCGGCCCGACGGCCACCTTGTCGCCATGGCGGACCGGCTCGCCGGCTCCCGCACGTACGACCTGGACGCGGCCGGGCGCGTCACGGCGGTGCACGCGGCGGGCTGGAGCGAGACGTACGCGTACGACGAGGCGGGCAACCAGACCCGGGCCCACTGGCCCGACGACCACCCCGCCCCGGAGGCCCGCGGCCCGCGCACGTACACCGGCACACGCATCAACGGCGCGGGCCGCGTCCACTACGACCACGACGCCGCGGGCCGCGTCACCCTCCGCCGCAAGACCCGCCTCTCCCGCAAACCCGACACGTGGCACTACACCTGGAACACCGAGGACCAGCTCACCGCCGTCACCACCCCGGACGGCACGACCTGGCGCTACGCGTACGACCCACTGGGCCGCCGCACCTCCAAACAGCGCCTCACCGCCACCGGCGAGGTCGCCGAACGGGTGGACTTCACCTGGGACGGCCCCACCCTGATCGAACAGACCACGGCCTCGGCCACCGGGGACCTGCCCCACCCGGTCACCCTCACCTGGGACCACGACGGCCTGACCCCGCTCACCCAGACGGAACGCCTCACGGACGCCGCCACCCAGACCGAGATCGACTCGCGCTTCTTCGCCATCGTCACCGACCTGGTCGGCACCCCCACCGAACTGGTCGACGAGCACGGCGACATCGCCTGGCACACCCGTACCACCCTGTGGGGCTCCACGACCTGGAACCGCGACGCCAACACCTACACCCCACTCCGCTTCCCGGGCCAGTACCACGACCCGGAAACGGGCCTGCACTACAACTTCCACCGCTACTACGACCCCACCACGGCCCGCTACACCACCCCCGACCCCCTCTCTCTTATCCACCTCTCCCCCCGACCACGAAGCCTCAGGTTTCCATCGCCACCGTTGTCGTTCGCTTAACACAACACCGAACCAGCGGGGACCGGCTACGCCCCCTGGGGCGTCGTCGGCGTGGTCAGGTGTGTATAAGAGCCAGCCCTACGGCCCGCCTGACCGCCCAGGGCCGCCCCGCCGCCGGCCGTTCAACTCCCGCGGACTCAGATCTGGTTCAGGCCGCCGTCGACGTACACGCTCGAACCGGTGATGAAGCTGCTCTGCCCGGAGGCGAGGAACGCCACGGCGGCGGCGACCTCCTCCGGGCGCCCGAGCCGGCCCAGCGGGACGCTCGTCGCCAGTTGCTGCTTGAACCGCTCCGGTTCGGGAGTGAGCCCCGACAGCGCGGGGGTGTCGGTCGGGCCGGGTGTGACGGTGTTGACCCTGATGCCGCGCCCCTTGAGCTCGTTGGCCCAGGTCCGGGCGAACGACCGGGTGGCGGCCTTGGTCGCCGCGTACACGCCGAACGCCTCCTCGCCGCTGTCCACGGTGGTGGAGCCGTTCAGGATCACCGAGGCGCCGTCGTTGAGCAGAGGCAGCGCCTTCTGGACGGTGAACAGCGTGCCACGGGCGTTGATGCCGAAGATCGCGTCGAAGTGCTCCTCGGTGATCTGCTCCAGCGTCGCGAACTCGCCGACGGAGGCGTTCGCGAACAGTACGTCCAGACCCTCTCCCCTGCCGCCGATCGCCTCGTAGAGCCGGTCCAGGTCGGCCGGCTCCGAGATGTCACTGACGACCGCGGTGGCCGACACCGGTCCGATCGCCTCGACGGCCGCGTCGAGTTCCGCCTTGCGCCGGCCGGTGATGAACACGTGCGCACCCTCTTCCGCCAGCCGTACCGCACTGGCCAGGCCGATGCCGCTGCTGCCGCCGGTGACGAGCGCGGTCTTGCCCTCAAGCAGTCCCATGTGGACGACCCTCCCTCTAATTCCGCATCGATCGATGCGGAATTAGAACCGTAGCACTTCTGCATCGACCGATGCAGAAGAGGTAGGCTGCGGGGGTGGGAACGAAACAGAGCGGCCCCGTCGGCCGGCCGCGGGGATTCGACGCCGACGAGGCTCTCGAGCGCGCCATGCTCGTCTTCTGGGAGCACGGCTACGAGGGAGCGAGCCTGGCCCGCCTCACCGAGGCGATGGGCATCTCCACCACCAGCATGTACGCGGCCTTCGGCAGCAAGGAGGAGCTGTTCCGCAAGGCCCTGGAGCGCTACACCGAAGGGCCGGGCGGCTATCTGGCGCGGGCCCTGGACGAGCCGACCGCCCTGGGCGTCGCCACCGCGATCCTGGCCGGCGCCATCCGCACCACCACCCGCCCGGCCCGCCCCCACGGGTGCCTGGGCGTCCAGGGCGCCCTGGCCACCGGCGACCCCGGACACGGCGTCCGCGACCTTCTCGCCGCATGGCGCAACGACGGCTGCTGCCGCGTGCGCGACCGGTTCCAACGGGCTGTCGACGAAGGCGAACTCCCGGCCGGGACCGACCCAGGGGTACTGGCCCGCTACGTCACCTCCCTGGCGTTCGGCATCGCGGTGCAGGCCGCGAGCGGTGTCCCCCAGGACGAACTCCGGAAGATGGCCGACGCGGCCTTGCGCAACTGGCCCCTCGGCTGAGCCGGCCACCACCGCTGTGACGCGATGGCCGCTGCACCAGCCACACTTGATCCATGAACGAAGCAATGGGCCTCGCGCAGGCACGCGCGAACCTCGGAGACCTGTGCCGCAAGGTCGCCACCAGCGGCGAGCGGACGGTCATCACCGACCGCGGCGCGCCCGTCGCCATCCTGATCAGCCCCCAGGAACTCGCCGACCTGGAAGACGACTTGGCGATCGCGCGCAACCGTCTCAACGAAGCCCAGGGCTCCCCGGAACCGGTTGTGTCACACGGGGAGCTTCTCGCAGAGCTCGCCGCGATGTGATCGGGAGCCTTCCGTGGACGGCATCGAGCTCGCCGGAGCCCTGGAGACAGTCCTGCGGGACCTCCGGGCGCAGTGCGCGGTGCAGCCGCGCGTGCAGGCGGACGACGGGTCCGGAGTCATGCTCTGGGCCCCGGACGGTTCGGGTCAGGGCCTGACTCCGCCACCGGGCGGCACCGCCGCGGAGCGGCTGGCGGGCCTGGCGGATCAGGTCCAGGAATGGGCGGTGGAGGCACTGTGGTCCGAGGGCGCGTCGGCGGTCTGGCCCCGGTGCCCGGCACACCCGGACACGCACCCGCTGACGGCGACGGTCCGCACAGACACGGCCGTGTGGGTGTGCCCGAAGCGCGGAACGGCGGTCGCGCGGATCGGGGAGCTGGAGAACCGCTGGTGCGGGCGGGTCCTGCACCGGTGACGGCACGGGCACCCGCCCGCCCCATCACCGCGGCAGGCTGCCCGGGTCCGTCGCCCACTCCTTGTTCGGCCGGTCCGAGAGCCTGTAGTCCAGCCGCCCGCCCCGCAGTACCAGGCCGCCGCCGTCCCACGAACGGTCCGTCTCCGCGCCGTTGACGCGGACCGCGTCGATGTACGGGCGCGTGTCGCCCGCGTCCGGGGCGCTGACCGTGATGTCGCGGTTTCCCGGGCGTTCGAGGTGCACCCGGGGGAACGAGGGCGCGCCCAGGAGCATCGCCGCGGTGCCGGGCTCCTGCGGGTACATGCCGAGGGAGGCGAAGACGTACCAGGCGGACATCGTGCCCAGGTCGTCGTTGCCGGGCAGGCCGCGCGGCCCCGTGCCGTACGCCGTGTCCGCGATCTGCCGTACGGTCTCCTGCGCCTTCCACGGCTGCCCCAGCGCGTTGTAGAGCCAAGGGGTGTGGATGCCGGGCTCGTTGGTGGGGTCGTAGCGGAGCGGGTCGCCGCCGCCGATGGCCCACGAGCCGTCCGGGTTGTGGAAGAAGCCGTCCAGGCGCGTCGCCGCCTTCCCGCGGCCGCCCATGGCCGCGGCCAGGCCCTGCACGTCCTGCGGCACCATCCACGTGTACGTGGCGCTGGTGCCCTGCGCGAACCCGCGGTCGCTGCCCGGGTCGAACGGGCTCACCCACGAGCCGTCCAGGTTGCGCGCCCGTACGTAGCCCGCGCCGTCCGTGGCCTCGGGGTCGTATACGTTGCGCCAGTACCCGGCGCGGGCCGCGAACCGGTCCGCGTCCGCGTCACGCCCCAGCAGCCGCGCCCAGTGCGCCAGCGCCGAGTCCGCGACCGCGTCCTCCAGGGTCTCCGCCGCGCCGCCCCAACAGTGGCAGGCGTCCTGCGGCGCGTAACGGCTCTCCAGGTACTGCTCCAGGTTCGGCCGCTGCCCCTCGCACTGGCCGGGGCAGCCCGCGTCGGACAGGCCGTCCGGATGCGGAACGGTGGCCTGGCGCGCGAGCGATTCGAAGGCGCCGCGGGCGTCGAAGTTCCGTACGCCCATCGCGTAGAACGTGGCCAGGGTCGCGGCCGAGGGGTCGCCCGTCATGACGTGGGTGGGCCCGTTGATGTGCACCCAGCGGTCCCAGACGCCGCCGTTCTGGCGGGCGAAGTTGTAGAGGGACTGCGCGAAGTCGCCCGCCACGTCCGGCTTGAGGAGCGCGAGGAGCTGCACGTGGGCGCGGTACTGGTCCCAGCCGGAAAAGTTGCTGTACTGCGCCCGCTGCCCGCGTACGACGCGGTGCACGCGGCCGTCCATACCGGGGTAGCGGCCGTCGGTGTCGCTGACGAGGTTGGGCTGGAGGAGGGAGTGGTAGAGCGCGGTGTAGAAGGCCGTACGGCGGGCGGGCGTGCCGCCGGACGCGGTGACGCTGCCCAGCTCCCGGTTCCAGGCGCGCTGTCCGGCCGCCGCCACCTCGTCGACGCTCGCGCGGGGCGCGATCTCGCCGCGCAGGTTCGCCTCGGCACCGGCCTGGCTCACGTACGAGATGCCCATCCGCATGTGGACGCTGCGGTCACGGCCGGTGTCGAAGCCGACCCAGCCGCCGGAGCCGCGGCCCGCGCGGTCGGCGCCGGTCGCGTAGCCCTCGCCTCCGCCGCCGGACGTCGAGCCCGGGGAGAGGGTGCCGTCGCGCCAGGTGCCGGTGGTGGCGAAGTCGCGGTCGAAGGAGGCGCTGAAGTGGAGCTTGTAGTAGCTCTTGCGGTTGTTCTCGCCGCCGTTGGCGCGGCGGCCGCAGAAGGCGCCGGTGTGGACCCAGCCGGTGACCTTGCGGGCGGCGCGGTCGATCTCGACGTGGGCGTCCTCGCTGCCGTTGAGTGAGTTCGACACGC
Source organism: Streptomyces armeniacus (assembly GCF_003355155.1). NCBI lineage: Bacteria > Bacillati > Actinomycetota > Actinomycetes > Kitasatosporales > Streptomycetaceae > Streptomyces > Streptomyces armeniacus. The sequence continues at coordinate 7,892,406 of NZ_CP031320.1, forward strand.
GGAAGAGGAGGCTGGCGGGCTTGCCCGCGGGGAAGGTGAAGTCGGCGACGCCGGCGCGGCGGGAGACCGCCAGGTCGCTCTGTACGCCGGAGTCCAGGCCGAGGGTGTAACGGCCGGGCACGGCACGCTCGTTGGCGTGGCTGAAGTCCGACGCGTACACCTCGTCCTTGGTGTCGGCGGACGGGGACGAGGTGACGTCGCCCGCGAAGGGCATGATCGGGATGTCCCCGGCGGCGCCGGGGTGGCAGCCGGCGCCGTTGACGTGGGTGAGGCTGAGGCCGCGGATGCGGGTGGCGTCGTACGAGTAGCCGTTGGCGGCACCGGTGTTGGTCTGGTCGCCGGTGGTGCTGGTCGGGGACCAGGAGATCATGCCGTACGGGAGGACCGCGCCGGGGTAGGTGTTGCCGCCGTTCGCGGAGCCGATCAGGGGGTCGACGAGCGCGGCTGGGTTCGCGGGGGCGGTGGGTGCACCTCGTGCGGGTGGGCGTGACGCTAGCCCGCCGCGCGGGCGCTTCGTGTGTCGTGCGTTATAGGCGGGGCCCCGGGCGGGCGGTACCGGCCTTGCCGGGGAGCCGGAAGCGAAGCCGTCGGAAACCGTGGGCGGATGAGGGTGCCGGGGTGCTCCAGGCCGGTACGCCGCCGGTAATCGGTTTGCCGCCGCCCGCGGGGTCGGATAGGAAGCCCACATGCTCAGAGGCAGCAAGGTCGGGCTCAGGGCCCGGCACGAGGACGACATCCCGGTCCTGCGGACCGAGCTCTACGACGACGTGGTCAACGCCGCGCGGTCCGAGGGCCGACCGTGGCGGCCGGTCACACCAGGCTCGAAGGACTCGCGGCTCGTGGTGGACGACACCGCGCAGTCCTATGTCCCGTTCTCCGTCGTGGAGTTGGACGGTGGCACGCTGATCGGCACCGCCTCGCTCTGGGACATCGACACCCACCACCGCTCCGCGCACATCGGTCTCGGCCTGCTCCCGTCCTCGCGCGGCCACGGCTACGGCACCGACGTGGTCGCCGTACTGTGCCACTACGGCTTCGTCGTACGCGGCCTCCAACGCCTCCAGATCGAGACCCTGTCGGACAACGACGCGATGCTGCGCTCCGCCGAACGCAACGGCTTCGTACGCGAGGGCGTCATGCGCTCCGCGGCCTGGGTGCTGGGCGAGTTCATGGACGAGGTACTGCTGGGGCTCCTCGCGGAGGAGTGGAAGTCCGGCTCGGAGGGCTAGCGGGCCGCTTCATCTGTCACGGGTGCGGATCGGGTCTCGCGCCGCTCGGCTTGTCAGAGGCCGTTGCTACGTTTCACGGGTGATCGACGACCTGGAACAACTCATCGCGCGGGCCGTCGCCGAAGGGTATGGCGACATCTACGAGCTCACGGAAGTGGCGGACGACGCGCCGGAAGACCTGGCGCCGTATCTCCCGCGGCTGCTCGCCGCGGACGTGGTGTATCCGGGCAAGCTGTACCGCGCGGCCGACAGCGAGGTTCAGCGTGGCCTCGTCGCGAAGGCCGACACCTGCTGCCAGGACGACGCGGACGACGAACTACGCCTGAACCACCTGCTGGTCGCCTTGGCGCAGACGCGCGGCCCGGTCGCCGAGGCGGCCTTCCGACGCTGGCGCGACCAGCCTCCGCCCGGCGCGGACCAGCTCCACATCGGTCCGGCCGACTACATGCGGGAAGGCGGCTGGATGCTGGAGGGCGACGACGTACGGGAGTTGGGCGGGCCCGTCTCGTACGGCCTGGAGGCCGAGGACGGCCCTGAGCACTCGGAGCGCGAGCGCTGCCGGGGATGCGGCGGCCCGGTGTGGACCGCGCTGGACCTGGACACCGCCGACGAACGGGTCGCCGAGGCGCTGGCGCATGTCGGCTGGTCCGGTCGGCTCCGGCCGGCGTTCTGCTACGGATGCGCTGCCGCTGCCGACACGCTGTTCATCGAGGTGCGCCCGGACGGGACCTCTCGACTGACGGATCCGCCTGAGCCCTCCACCGACGCCCCGATGCTCGAGGCTCCTACGGTGCGAATGGTTCTCGGCGACCGGTCGGGCCGCCGCCCCGTCGGCTCGGCAGTCGGCGGCCAGGCTGTCTGGATGGACGACGCCGCTTACCCTGACTGCCCGAAGTGCCGGAAGCCCATGGCCTCCATCGCCCAGATCGACATGCAGGATCTCACGCACCATGTCGGGTACCACACGTTCTTCCTGCACACGGAGTGCCACCTGGCGGCCATGGTCACGCAGTGGGAATGAGACGGCGTGGAATGCTCACGTACACACGGCAGTTGAGCAGGCCATGACCGAAAAGCCCGCACCCCGCACCCTGTCCGACGACGCGCTCTCCGAACTGCTGAGCACCCAGCAGTTCGGCACCCTCGCCACGAACAAGCGCAGCGGCCACCCCCATCTCACCACCATGGTCTACAGCTGGGACGCCGAGGAACGCGTCGTGCGGTTCTCCACCACGGCCGACCGCGTCAAGGTCGCCCAGCTCCGGCGCGACCCGCGCGCGGCCGTGCATGTCCCGGGCGGCGACGTGTGGTCGTTCGCCGTAGCCGAGGGCGAGGCGGAGGTCTCCGAGGTCACGACCACGCCGGGTGACGCGACCGGGCGTGAACTGCTCGCGATGGTGCCCGAGGCGGCGAAGCCGGAGGACGAGCGTGCGTTCCTGGAGGAGCTGGTCGCCGAGCGCCGCGTGGTCATCCGGCTGAAGGTGTCCAGGCTGTACGGGACGGCACTCGACATCAGTGGCTGAACGGGCATCGGCCGGCCAATTGCCGCGGTCCGGCGGTCAGTTCTTCTTCAGCTCCTGGGCGAGCATGACGAGGATGCCGCTGGGGCCGCGGACGTACGTGAGCTTGTACACGCCCTCGTAGGTCGCCACGCCGCGGAGCGGACGGCATCCGTGCTTTGCGGCAGTCTCGAGGGCTTCGTCGATGTCGTCGACGGAGAAGGCGACGCGATGCATGCCGATCTCGTTCGGAAGAGTGGGCTCCGTCTCGATCGCTTCGGGGTGGATGTACTCGAAAAGCTCAAGATGTCCCTGGCCCTCCGGCGTCTGGAGCATCGCGATTTTGGCGTGATTGCCATCAAGTCCGACGGCGGTGTCGGTCCATTCACCACTGACCGTGTCCCGGCCGAGGACCGTGAGGCCGAGGTCGGTGAAAAAGGAGATCGCTGCTTCGAGGTCCCGGACTGCGATGGCGACGTTCTCAAGTTTGATGGCCATGGGCGGCATGCTACCGAGCCGGGCCGCTCGGACCCTTCCTCCGAATTTGCGTTGGAGCGCACTCCAATTCCTAGGTTCGGAGGCATGCGATACATCAAACTCGGAACGACCGGGCTGGAAGTCTCCGCCATCGCCCTCGGCTGCATGAGTTTCGGCGAGCCGGACCGGGGCGGCGAGCCCTGGTCGCTGGGCGCGGACGCCAGCCGGGACATCATCAAGCAGGCCCTCGAGGGCGGCGTCAACTTCCTCGACACGGCCAACGGGTACAGCGCGGGAAGCAGTGAGGAGATCGTCGGCCAGGCGGTCAAGGACTTCACCCGGCGCGAGGAGGTCGTTCTCGCCACCAAGGTCTGGATGCGGATGCGCCCCGGCCCGAACGGCGCCGGGCTGTCCCGCAAGGCGATCTTCGCCGAGCTCGACGCCTCCCTGAAGCGGCTGGGGACCGACTACATCGACCTGTACCAGATCCACCGCTGGGACTACGGCACCCCGATCGAGGAAACCCTCGAGGCGCTGCACGACGCGGTCAAGTCCGGGAAGGTCCGCTACATCGGGGCCTCTTCCACGTACGCCTGGCAGTTCGCCAAGGCCCTGTATCTGGCCGACCTGAACGGCTGGACCCGGTTCGTGTCGATGCAGGACCACTACAACCTCATCCACCGCGAAGCAGAACGGGAGATGCTCCCGCTCTGCGCCGACCAGGGCATCGGCGTGATCCCGTGGAGCCCGCTGGCGCGGGGCAGGCTGACGCGGACCCGGGACACCGCCACGGCGCGTGCCGAGACCGACGAGGGCGGCAGGATCCTCTACCGCGACGAGGACCAGGCAGTGGCCGAGCGCGTCCACGAGATCGCGGGCAAGCGGGGTCTGTCCCCGGCCCAGGTCGCCCTGGCCTGGGTCATGCGCAACCCGGTGGTGACCTCGCCCATCGTCGGGGTCACCAAGCCGGCCCAGCTGGCCGACGCGGTCGCCGCGGTGGACGTCGAACTCGACGAAGACGAGGCCGCCTACCTGGAGGAGCCCTACCAGCCGCACGAGGCCGCCTACCTGGAGGAGTCCTTCTACAAGCAGCGCCCTGCGGCGGGCTCCCGGTAGTCCGGGCTACCGGCAGTCCGGGCTACCGCCGGGCCGTCAACGAGTGGTCGCGGCGTACTGGTCCGACTCCAGCTCGAACACCCGCACTCGCCGACCGCAGGTGGGATTGACGGTCTCGCGGACCGGACGCATCCCCAGCTTGGTCATGATCCGTTCGGAGGCGCCGTTGCCCACTTGGGCGATGCTGACGATCCGCTCCAGCCCTCGGTCCTCGAACCCGAACCGTACGGCTGCCGCGGCGGCCTCGGTGGCCAGGCCCTGCCCCCAGTGGGAACGTCCCAGCCGCCAGCCGACCTCAACCGCCGGCAGTACCTCCGGCAGGAACTCGGGCACCGAGAGGCCGGTGAACCCGGCCAGTTCGCCGGTGGCCCGGATCTCCACGGCGAACAGGCCGAAGCCCCGTGACTCCCACTCGCTCTCCCACGCCTGGACCGCGCCGCGGGTCTGCTGCTCATCCCGGACACTGCCGTCCCGGATCCACCGCATGACCTCGGGGTCGCCATTGACGGCGGCCATGGGCGCGACGTCTTCCTCGCGCCAGCGGCGCAGGATCAGACGGGGCGTCTCCAGCGTGACCACCGGCCCATTCTGGATCACGAACGGGGTCCCCGCCATCCTCGGGGTCGCCGGTCCGGTTCTGCGGGGCTCGCTGTCAGAGCCGCCGCGTAGAGTCCTGACCATGGGGCCGGTACCGGGGCCCCAGCACCGGAGAACGGCAGCCTCCCCGGTCTGCACGGGGGTGGTTACGGCCTAACTGTATTGACCCGCAGGGTTGTTGACGCGGGTGATGGGCGGGTGTCCGTCGAGTGCGGTGTGGCAGCGGTGGTGGTTGTAGGTGTGGAGGAAGTTTGCCAGGGCTGCGGTTCGCTCGGTGTTCGAGGTACCCTCATCACCCACACCCCCACCCAACTCACCACCGCCCTCACCCACCTCACCAACAAACAGCCTGACGAGGTGTCACCCCGCCCGGCGCGCATCCGTCCGGGCCGCGTGGCCTTCGTGTTCCCGGGGCAGGGTTCGCAGTGGCCCGGCATGGCCCGCGCGCTGCTGACCTCCTCCCCGGTCTTCGCGGAGGAGATGGAGCGGTGCGCCGAAGCCCTCACCCCGCACACCGGCTGGAACCTCCTCGACACACTCCACGGCACCCCCGACGCACCCTCCCTCGACCGCGTCGACGTGGTGCAGCCCGCGCTGTTCGCGGTCATGGTGTCGCTGGCCGCGCTCTGGCGCTCGTACGGCGTCGAGCCCGACGGGGTCGTGGGCCATTCCCAGGGGGAGATCGCCGCGGCCTTCGTGGCGGGCGCCCTGAGCCTCGAGGACGCCGCCCGTATCGTCGCGCTGCGCAGCCGGGAGATCGCCACACTCGGCGGTACGGGCGGCATGCTGTCCGTCGCACGCCCGGCGGCGGAGGTACGTACCATGCTCGCGACGGCGCCGGGGCTGTCCGTCGCGGCGGTCAACGGCCCCTCCTCGGTGCTGGTTTCGGGCGACCGCGAGGCGCTGGAAGCCTTCCACGAGGATTGCGTCGCGGAGGATGTCTGGGTCCGGCGGATCCCGGTCGACTACGCCTCGCACTCCCCGCACATCGGGGCGCTGCGGGAACGGCTCACCGCCGTGCTGGCACCCGTACGTCCCCGCTCCGCGTCCGTGGCCTTCCACTCCACGGTCACCGGCGAGGAGACGGACACCACCAGGCTCGACGCCGGCTACTGGTACACGAACCTGCGCAGCCCGGTGCTGTTCGAGGAGACCGTCCGGGCGATGGCGGACCAGGGGTACGGGTGTTTCGTCGAGGTCAGTCCGCACGCCGTCCTCACGGCCCCGCTCGCGCAGTCGCTGGAGCCGCTCGGCGGCGACCCGGTGATCGTCGGTTCCCTCACCCGTGACCACGGCGAGCTCGGCGACTTTCTGGCCTCCGTGGCCGAGGCGTGGGAGGCGGGGGTTCCCGTCGACTGGTCGGCCGCGTCGCCCGTACGGAACGCTCCCCGTGTCGAGGTGCCCGGCTACGCCTTCGTACGGCAGCGGTTCTGGGTCGGTGGCGGCGACGCCGAGGGCGCGCCCGGTGCGGGGATGAAGCCGGCCCGCCATCCGTTGCTGGCCGGTCACATGCGACTGGCAGGCGGCATGGGCCACTTGTTCACGGGCCGGGTCTCAACGGAGGCGCTGCCCTGGCTGGCAGACCACACCGTCTTCGCGGAGGTCGTCGTTCCGGGGACGGCGGTGGTGGAACTCGCGGCGAGCGCCGGTGCCTGCCTGGAGCGTCCCTCCGTGGCCGAACTCACCCTGGAGGCCCCGCTTCTCGTGCGCGACGAGGCGGTCGGCCTCCAGCTGCACGTGCAGGAGCCCGACGACACGGGGGAGGCGGCCTTCACCCTGCACGCGGAGGACGGCGCGGGAGGCTGGACCCGGCACGCCTCCGGGACGCTGGGCCCGCGGTCCGCCCGTACGCCGAACGGGCCGCCGGAGGAGGCGGGTTCCGAGGTGCCGGAAGGCGCGGCACCGCTCTCCCTGAGCGGGCTCTACGACCGGCTGGCCGACCGGGGCATGGGGTACGGCCGCACCTTCCGCGGACTCCGCGCGGCGTGGCGGCTCGGTGACGGCATCCACGCGGAGATCGCGCTGGACGACGGTGGTCCGGAGCCTGACCCCCGCCACCTGGTCCACCCCGCGCTGCTCGACGCGGCGTTCCACGCCTCGTTCGCCGAGCGGGACGACGGGGACTCGGACGAGGCGCTGCTGCCGTTCGCATGGTCGGGCGTACGCCTCCACGGAAGCGAACGGGCGCCGCGCTCCCTGCGGGTGCGGCTCACCCCGCTCGGCCAGGACACGGTGCGGATGACGGGTTGGGACGAGGCGGGCAGGGTCGTGGTCACCGTTGACTCGGTGACGGCTCGCCCGGTGTCCCTCGCGACGCTGGCCGGTACGCGGCCCGCCGCGGCCGACTGCCTGTTCGCGGTGGACTGGACGCCCGCGGGCCCGACGCCCGCCGCTGTGCCGGCGGACCGCATGGCGGTGATCGGCGGTCCGGAGCCGGAGTTCGGCGACCCGGCCGTCCGCTCCTGCCCCGGCCTCGCCTCGCTGGCGGCGCCGGAGGAAGGGGCGGCGGAGCCACCGGCGTGGGTCCTCGTACCCGTCCGCACGCCGGAGGGCGGCACGCCGGCGGAGGCCGCCCGTACCGTCACGCACCAGGTCCTCTCGCTGCTACGGGACTGGCTGGCCGCCGACCGCCCGCCCGCGTGCCGGCTCGCCCTGGTCACCCGCGGCGCGGTGGCCGCGCGGCCCGGCGAGGGAGCCGACCCCGCGCTCGCGGCGGTCTGGGGGCTGGTCCGCAGCGCGCAGGCCGAGCATCCGGACAGCTTCGCCCTGGTCGACCTCGGCACCGAGTCCGACGCGTCGCTGCTGGGCGGCGCCCTGGCACTGGACGAGCCCCAAGTCGCGCTGCGCGACGGTACGTTCCTGGTGCCGCGGGCCGCGCGACGACCGGCCCGTACCGACGGGAGGCTGTGCGACCCGGAGTCCACGGTCCTGGTCACCGGCGGCACGGGCGGCCTGGGCAGCGTGGTCGCCCGGCACCTGGCGCGCGAACACGGCGTACGGCACCTGCTGCTGGCCAGCCGGCGCGGGATGTCCGCCGACGGAGCCCCCGCCCTCGTCGAGGAGCTGACGGATCTGGGCGTACGGGTCCGGGTCGCGGAGTGCGACGTCTCCGATCGCGACGCGGTCGCCGCCCTGCTCGCCTCGGTACCCGAGGAGCATCCGCTGGGCGCCGTCGTGCACTCCGCGGGTGTCCTCGAGGACAGCCTGATCACCTCGCTGACCGGCGCGGCACTCGACCGGGTGCTCCGGGCCAAGGCCGACTCCGCCTGGCATCTGCACGAGCTGACGGCGGGAACGGCGGGAACGGCGAACACGGCGGAGAGCAGCCTGGAGGCCTTCGTGCTGTTCTCGTCCCTGGCGGGAGTGCTCGGCGGGCCGGGGCAGGGCAACTACGCCGCGGCAAACGCCTTCCTCGACGCGCTCGCCGCGGCACGGCGGGCGGCCGGACTGCCCGCGACATCCCTCGCGTGGGGGCTGTGGGAGCAGCCCGGCGACATGACGGGTCACCTCAGCGAGAGCGACACGTCGCGGCTGGCCGGCAGCGGCGTGGTCGCCCTGTCCGCCGAGGAGGGGCTCCAGCTGCTGGACGCGACCCTCGGCACCCCCGAGGCCGTACTGCTGGCCGCCCGCCTCGACCTGGCGGCCGTACGCACGCAAACGGAGGCCGGCATGGCGCCACCGCCGCTGCGGGGGCTGCTCCGTGACGCCCCGTCCGGCGGGGCGCCGAACGCGGGCGCGACCGTCGAGGCGCTTGCCGGGATGTCCGCCGGCGACCGTGAGAACGAGGTGCTGCGCCTGGTACGGGGCGAGACCGCGGCCGTCCTGCGGTACCCGGACGCGGACGCGGTGCCACCGGACCGCCCCCTCAAGGACGTCGGGCTGGACTCGCTCGGCGCGGTGCAGCTGCGCAACCGTCTCAACACCGCCACGGGACTGCAGCTGCCGGCGACCGTGATCTTCGATCACCCCACGCCGCGCACCGTCGCGTCGCTCGTCCTGCGGGAACTGTTCCCGTCCGACGACCCGCCGGCCCACGCCGGGACCGGCCCGGAAGACCACGGCGGCGCCTTCGACCCCGCCGCCGGCATCGACGACCTCGACGCCGAAGAACTCGTCCGCCTGTCACTCCGCGGCGACCGCGACGACCTTTGAGATAGGACCCTCGATGGCTGTTGACAACGACGAAGTCCTGGCGGCTCTCCGCTCGACGATGAAGGAGAACGCCCGGCTACGGCACAAGGACGAGATGTCCCGCGAGCCGATCGCGGTGGTCGGCATGGCGTGCCGCTTCCCCGGCGGGGCGGACTCACCCGAGGAGCTGTGGCAGTTGCTGGCCGAGGGCCGGGACGCGATCTCCGCCTTCCCCACCGACCGCGGCTGGGACCTCGACGAGATCTACCATCCGGACCCGAGCCACCCGGGGACGAGCTACGTGCGGTCGGGCGGATTCCTCCCGACCGCGACACAGTTCGATCCGCGCTTCTTCGGCATCAGCCGGCGCGACGCGCTGGCGATGGATCCGCAGCAGCGGCTGCTGCTGGAGGGCGTGTGGGAGGCGTTCGAGGACGCGGGCATCGACCCCGAGTCCAGGCGCGGCACCGACACCGGCGTCTACGCCGGCGCCATGTTCCAGGACTACTCGTACCTCGCCCGCGCCAACGCCGGGCAGGTGGCCGGCCGTTGGGGGGTGGGCACCCTCGGCAGCTTCGTCTCGGGCCGGGTGGCGTATACGTACGGGTTCCAGGGCCCCGCCTTGACCATCGACACCGCCTGCTCCTCCTCCCTGGTCGCCACCCACCTCGCCATCCAATCCCTCCGCAACGGCGAAACCACCCTCGCCACGTGCGGTGGGCGGCACCGGGGCGACGAACGCCGGCAGCAGCCCGAGCAGCACCGCCGCCGCGGGCCACAGCGGGAGTTCGGGCGCGGCCAGCGGCACGGCGGGCGGCTGGAGCGCCGCGGGCCACCCCCCGTCGGCCCCGACCAGCACCCCCCCCCCGGCCGCCCCCGCACCGGCCGGCAGCCAGGCGCCCGGGCCCCAGCGGCCCGGGCGCGGCCAGGCACCCCAATTCCCCCACCCGCCAACGAAAGGCACCCGCACGCCATGTCCGCACACATCCACAGCCACATCCAGCACGCCCCGCCACCACTGACCGAGGACGAGAAGGCCGCCGCCCGTTGGGAAGACGACGGCGGGCCCGCCCCGCAGTTCCCTTCCGCGCGGCACGAGGACCAGTGGCTGCGCATCTCAGCCGCACTGACCGGCCGCCTTCCCCAACTTGCCGACCATCACGACGTCTTGGTCACCTGCAAGCCCGGCACCCGCTCCGGCGCCCCCGCCGCGTTCTTCCAGGTCACCGCCGAGCTGGAGCTCGACGCGAACCTGTTCGCCCCTCTGGATCCCGCCACCATCGACCCCGCCCGCCCCGGCGACGAGGAACGCTATCCCGCCGTGTGGGGAGCCGTCGTCCACGAGGCGGCGCACGCGGCACACAGCGCTTGGACAACCCCGCCCGAGCTGCGTGGCACGGCCGTGGACACCGCCGCAGAGATCCTGGAGGAATCCCGCGCCGAACGCGCCCACCTCCAGCGCCGTCCCGCCGACCGCAGCTACCTCCGCTCAGCTGTGGGCGCGTTGGTGATGCCCGGCTTCACCACCCAGACGCCTTGCGACCCCTGGCAGGCCGCCACGGCAGCAGGTCTCCTCCTGGCCCGCCGCGACACCGGCGTACTCGACCCGGACGAAGTCGAACCGCTGGAGCACGTCCTCACCGGCGTCCTCGGCATCGACACCCTGAGCACCCTCGCCAAGATCTGGCAGGCCGTGCACACCACTGCCGACACCGACCAGCCCGGGATGATCGAGCACGCCCGAGCCTGGTGCCAAGCACTCGGCACCGACCCGTACGAGCCCGCCCCCTCTTCGGGCGAGACCGCAGCAGCCAACGGCCGTTCAGGGGCACTGTCCGAAGCAGTCGGCGAAGTCATCGTCAGCGTGACCGCACACGAGACGCAGGCCGCCAGGGCCGAGCAGCAGGCTCGGGCCGCAGCGGCCGAACGCGCCCGCGTCAAGGCGGAACAGGCCGCACAGCAACGACAGTCCGCCCGGACCGCCGAGAAGGTCTTCACGCCCGGCGCACGCCCGCATGATCCCCGGGGCGGCACCGTCGGCCGCTCGCCGGTGATCGGCACACGCCCGCCCGGAGCCGGAGAGAAGTCGGCTGCCGGGCGGCTGGCCCGGGCGCTGCGGGCCGCCGCCCACCGCGAACGTACCGCCACCGTCACCGCCTCGGCCGCCCCACCCGGACGCCTCAACATGCGCGCCGCACTGGCACGGGAGGCACAGAAAGCCGCAGGCGCCACCCCCACCGCCCGCCCCTGGCGCCACACCCGCCATCACCACAACCCCGACCCGCCGCTGCGCGTCGGCATCGCGGTCGACGTCTCCGCATCGATGAAGGAGGCCGAGGGCCCCATCGCCTCCGCAGCCTGGATCCTCGCCAAGGCAGCCGCACTCACCGACCCCGACTCCCGCGCCGCCACCGTGGCGTACGACCACGCGCTGACCGCGATCACAGCGCCGGGGCGCACACCCGGCCATGTCACCCAGTTCCGGGCCAACGGCAGGGGCCACAGCCTTGCCGAAGCCACCGACGCCCTGACCTCCGGACTCGAACTGACCCGGCCCGGCACGGCACGCCTGCTGGTGGTTGCCTCCGACGGAATCTACGGCCGCACCGACAGGGCACGAGCCGCCGCCCGCATCGCGGCGCTACGCAAAGCCGGGTGCGCCGTCCTGTGGCTCGCCTTCCGGCCCGGCGCCTGCCCCATCTCCGGCGCCACGTTCCTCGAACTCACCGACCCCGCCCAGGCCGCAGCAGTCATCGGCAACGCCGCCACCGCAGCACTCACCGACACCCGCACCTGAACGACTCCGGACAGGTGCCGGTGCCACCTGCGGCACCGGCACCCCCGGGCCACGCGAACCCGCGCACCCCGTAACACTCACCCCCGTACGGAAGGACAACCAGCCATGACGTCACGTCGCGACGGCATCCCCCACCCCCGCGACCCCGAAGACCGAGACCACAACCCGGCACCGGACCCGCGAACCCAACGCCCCACCCACACCGCCCCATACGCCAGGTTCCTGGACGAGCACACACCCGGCGACCCCCTGCACACGCTCGCCCGGGCGCTGTTCGACACGGCCACGGAGCTCGACACCCTGGACGCCGAATGCGCGCACCGGTGCCCGTCGACCCCGTCCTGCACGACCCGGCCGGCGCCCGGGCCCGGGAGCGGCTCGAGCAGCGGCCGAGGGTGGGTTGGGCCGACGTGCGGTCAGGAACACCTGCCCTGCGCCCGGATCGCCGGAATGTACGCGGTAGCGCACACCGCGCTCGCGCGGTTGCTGCGCGTCTACGAAGCCGCCACCGAAACTCAGCCGATCGGGACGTGCGACGGCGGGCTCGCGAACGGCGCACCGGACGGCGAGTTGGCGCCGCTACCTGACCACAGCCTGGTAAACGACGCCGAATGGCAAGCCCACTGGAAGCGGTTCACCCACCTCACGACACCGCTTCGCGCGCGCGGCCTGATGTGTGACGTGGACTTCGGCCTCCACTCGCACACGGTCTACGCGTTCCTGTCCGACGGCACGTACCTCACGATCAGCCACGACCTTCACGCCGAGGGCCCGGAGACGGCAAACGGCTGGTTGGTCACCCGCGAACGCGAGGATCCCAACCACGTCGAAGTGCTCTACGACTCCATCCCCGAACAGAACGGCATCCAGTCCGGACGCGACGCCCGGCACGGGTCCGATCTGACAGCGCTGTTCTCCGCACTCGACGCCTACCTCGACGGCACAAACCGCGGGTGAGGCCTCCTCCCGAGGGGTCCGAGACGTGTCTCGGGCCCCTGGAGTTGTGACGGGGCATGAATGAGGGGCGTCAGCTTGACCTGGACAAGTTGACGCCCCGGTTCAGTTCGCTCGCCTTGTGATCGGCAGATTGTGTCGGCGCAAGTCAATGGGTTGAGTCGGTTCTTTCCATGTCACACGACTCGGTTCGAGCGGGCTGCTTCGGTCTCTGTGGCCATGCGCTCCGTCGTTCCGAATGGCATCATCCCCGCTCGTGAGCGAATTCATGCCACATTCATAGCTCTCAGCACGGATTAAGGATCCAGTTGATTGAGTGCTTCTGCCACCTCGGTGAGCAGGTCTTCATCCGTCAGGTCCCCTGGCTCTTGCAACTCAGGAGAAAATGAGTAGTCCTCAATGGCGTAGAATACGCGGTCCAAGGCATCTTCGAGAGGGGTTGTGACTCGCTCTCCCTGTTCCATGGCTCGGCGCCTGGCACCTTGCCATTCCTGTGCGAATTCCGGTGCGGTGATTTCACCACTCGCCATGGATTGCATGAGGCGAAGCTGCTCGTGGGTGGAACTTCCAGGTTCAACTGCCGACTTGGACGACCAAGCAAATGACCGTGGTGTATAGAGGTCTGCGACATGGCGAATCTCTGGCAGAGGTGACCCTACTCTGCTTGCATATCGCCGAAATCGGGCACGAGCTTCGTCGACGCCCTCGGCGAGCGCACCGCTCAAGTAGTCAGCGGAGCCAGCGATAAGTGCATAACCTTGTTGAGTTACGAGAATAGCGCCTTCAAGATTTGAGGCCGCCATGATGCACGGATCATTAATCCCGTTCGTCGCATCCGCCATCACGTCGCGTGAGACCGAAGTGAGGACGATCTCCTCATCGGCCTTTCCGGGGGCGAGGTCCGCGAGGTAGATTCCGTGCGCGGCTGCTTCTTTGCTGCCCGAGACCGCCCGGTCAATCAATTCACGACCGACTCCAGTATTTGCTGGCACCGGGGCTACCTGCTTACTCGCAGCGTCAATCCACGAATCCCTGTACTTCCCCGGCCCGGCGAGAATCTCGTCGCGGAGTTCGCCGTTGGTTCGAAAACGCACAGATTCCCCCTAAAAGAGAAAGCCCTCGTCGATGATTCGGGTGAACTGTCGATCCCTCAGCTTCCATGCTGACCAGAATCTTCCGTCCGCGTGCAGCATGACCATCTTCTGTGAACTCGGATCAATGAATCCAATAGCTTGCCCCTGGTTTCTGTAGTCAAATCTATAGATCTTCGTTCCTTCCTTGGTCATGTGATCTCGCATGGCTTGCTCAAATTGCTTCATGTTTGGACCGTTGAGGTTGCCGGGGGACTTCAGGAAGTCTCGCGCATGGGCATGGTACTTCTTGCTCATGACTTTCTGACTGGAAAAGTCCGCCTTCCTTTCCCAGCCGCCCCGGGGGCACGGCGCCAATCCGAGCTGGTCGGTCTCCTCGTGGGGGTTGGTGACGTAGGTGTGGGGGTTGGGGGGGGAGGCGGCTGACGCACGTTCCTCTGCCGGGTGCGACCGCCGCTGACCGGGCGCGGCTGTTTCGCGGCCCCGCCCGGCGGCCTCGTCGCCTCGATCCCGTCCCCCAACCTCCCACCAACCTCCAGCGCCTTGTCACGGACGCCCCTTTGGCACCTGTGGCCTACGGATGGCCTACGGAGCGACCCGTGACCCGTGACCCGTGCCCCGTGATCCGCGGTCAGCAGCCGGTGACGGGGCGGGTCCTGCGTACGGTCAGCCGTGCGCCTCGGCGGTCGTGCCGCTGGACGAGGCGCCGGACCCCGCACCGTCCGCGGTGCCCGCAGCGCTCGTGCCGTCCCCGCTGCCCGGTCCACCGGCACCGTCCGCACCACCAGTACCGCCCGTACCGCCCGTGCCGCCCGAACCGTCCCTGCCCGTACCGCCCTTCGGAGCGGCACCGCCCTTCGGTCCCGTCGTACCCTTCGACCAGCCGAAGCGCCGCGCCAGCGGCTCCGTCCAGCGGGCCGTCAGCGGCCCGAGGATGACCAGGATCAGCACGTACGCCGTGGCCAGCGGCCCGATCCGGGGCTCCACGCCGACCGCCAGCCCGGCGATGACGATGGAGAACTCGCCGCGCGCCACGAGGGTTCCGCCCGCCCGCCAGCGCCCCTTCGTACCGATGCCCGCGCGCCTCGCCGCGTACCAGCCCGTGGCGACCTTCGTGCCCACCGAGACGACCGCCAGGATCAGCGCGGGCAGCAGGACGGGCGGGATGTCGCCGGGGACGGTGCTCAGCCCGAAGAAGACGAAGAAGACCGCCGCGAACAGGTCGCGCAGCGGCGTCAGCAGGTTGAACGCGCCCTCCGCGACCTCGCCCGACAGCGCGATGCCGACGAGGAACGCCCCGACCGCCGCCGAGACCTGCAGGTCCTGAGCGACGCCCGCGACCAGCAGCGTGAGCCCCAGGACGACGAGCAGCAGCATCTCCGGGTTGTCCGACGAGACGGCCTTGCTGATGATCCGCCCGTGCCGCAGCGCGACGTAGAGCACGACGCAGACGGTGCCCAGCGAGATCAGTACGGTGAGGCTGCCGCCCGCCAGGCTCACTCCGGCCAGCAGCGCCGTGAGGATCGGCAGGTAGACGGCCATGGCCAGGTCCTCGAGGACGAGGACGCCGAGTATGACGGGGGTTTCGCGGTTGCCGAGCCGTCCCAGGTCGCCCAGCACCTTCGCGATCACGCCGGAGGACGAGATCCAGGTGACGCCGGCGAGCGCGACCGCGGCCACCGGCCCCCAGCCCAGCATGAGCGCGGCGACGGCGCCGGGCACGGCGTTCAGGGCGAAGTCGACTGCGCCTGAGGGGTATTGCGTCTTGAGCGTCGTCACCAGTTCGGAAGCGCTGTACTCCAGCCCGAGGAGAAGCAGCAGCAGGATGACGCCGATCTCCGCGCCGGTCGCGATGAACTCCTCGCTCGCCCCCATCGGAAGCAGGCCGCCGTGGCCGAACGCGAGCCCTGCCAGCAGATAGAGCGGAATCGGCGAGAACCCGAAGCGCACGGCGAACCGGCCGAGGATGCCCAGGCCGAGGATGACTGCACCGAGTTCGATGAGCAGGGCGGTGGTGTCGTGCACGGGCTTCTATCCTCCGGCGATCAGTTCGGCGACGGCGTCCACGCCCTCGCGGGTCCCGACGACGACGAGGACGTCGCCGGTGGCGAAACGGAAGTCGGGGGTGGGTGACGGTTCCGCGGACGTACGGCGCAGGACGGCGACGATCGACGCACCGGTGCGGGACCGTACCTGTGTGTCACCGAGTGTGCGTCCGCTGTACGGCGACTTGGACGTCACCGGGATGTGCTCGGTGACGAGGTCGATCTCGACGTGCTGGGAGAGGTGGGCCACCGGGTCGGGCGTGAGGAGCTGGGCCAGCGCGGTCGCCTCGTGCGGCGCGAGCGGCGCGGCGTCCTTGCAGGCGTCGTCGTCTTCGGGGTCGTGGAAGGCGATGATCCGGCGGCCGTCCTGGTGCGCGACCACGGAGAGATGGTGCCCCGCGTCGGTGGTGAGGTCGTAGCGGGCGCCGACCCCGGGCAGGCTGGTTTTACGGGGGTGGGCGGTGCGCTCCATACGGGGCTCCAAGTGGACGTGGCTGTTCGCTGTTCCGTTGAACGTTCCTGCACCGGGCTCCCGGCCCGTACGGCGGGGTCGGCACAGGGGCCCGTACGCACAGGTCCGTACGGTTCCGCGGACCGCGCCGCTGCGACCGGCCACGACCGGCCGCGACCGCAGTGACCAGCCGTTACGAGGCCGCGAGGACGGCGCGAAGCCGCCGCAACGGTGCCGCGTCACACCTGCCCCGGAACGGCCCCCGACCCCCCGCCGCGCGCACCGCACAGCGCGTGCGGAACCCGTTGCTTGACCAGTACATTACCTGGCGGCAGACGGGACAATTACGGCCAGAGCCCGCCATCGAGGACGAAAATCCCCGTGAATTCCCCGCATCCTTTCGCGGTCCGGGCGCGTCTTCCCGTAGGTGAGCAGCCTTCGCGGCCCCCTGTCGGCGGTCATAGGTGTGACGCCTGGTTTGGCGGTTGTATCGACAAGTGTCAACATAGATTCATGCCGAACGTGACGGAACCGCCGACCGCCGAGACCGCCGTCCCCTGCTGCCCGCCCCTGACCACGCCGGGCCTGTCGCCCGCGGACGCGGCGACGATGGCGGCGATGTTCAAGGCGCTGTCCGACCCCGCCCGCGTGCTCCTGTTCTCGCGAGTGGCGTCGCACCCGGGCGGCGAGGCGTGCGTGTGCGATCTGGGCGATGTCGGCGTCTCCCAGCCGACGGTCTCGCACCACCTCAAGAAGCTGCGCC
The DNA here is from genome assembly GCF_003355155.1 of Streptomyces armeniacus. Taxonomy (NCBI): domain Bacteria; kingdom Bacillati; phylum Actinomycetota; class Actinomycetes; order Kitasatosporales; family Streptomycetaceae; genus Streptomyces; species Streptomyces armeniacus. The sequence goes on from NZ_CP031320.1 coordinate 7,909,556, forward strand.
AGGCCGGACTGCTGACCTCCGAGCGGCGCGGTACGTGGGTGTACTACCGGGTGGCGCCCGGCGTGCTGGCGGCGATGGGCGCGATGCTCGCGGAACGTGCCGGTCCGGCACGTGAGCCGTCGACGTGCAACCAGATGTCCGCGGAGACGGCACCCGAACTGCCGGCCGTAGACCAGGACGTGGGCGCGGGCAAGCCTGCGCGCGCGCCCGGGCACAGATCCGCGCCCGCGCCCGGCCGCACGCCGGGGCAGGTGCCCGAGCCCACGCCGTAGCCCGGCGCTCACGCGCGGCGCGTCCGCGGTTCACCCGGCCCGCGCCCCTCGCCCGGTCACTCCGGTGCATCAGCACCGCTCGCCTACCCGCCCGTACGGGACTTCGCTGGAGGAACCGCGTTCGCACCCCGGCGACCGGCGAGTCAAGGAGTCCCGGCATGACCGCAGCGGGCGGACTCGCGCTGACGCTCATCGGCGCGATCCTCAAGTACGCCGTCACCTGGCAGAGTCCGTGGATCGACGTTCAGGTCCTCGGCACGATACTCATATGCGGCGGCCTCCTCGGCCTCGCTCTCGCGGCCCTGCGCGCCGGAGCCCGGCGCCGCGCCGCGGCGTATCCGTACGGGCGCGCCTCTCCCCCGTACGAGGATCCGCGCCTGTACGACGGGCGCGTGTGCGACGAGCGCTATTACGACGATGCCGACGCCGACGCCGGCGAACCGTTCGCACCCCGCGACCCGTTCACCCCGTTCGACCCGCACGACGTGCGCGACACCCGCGACGCCCACTGGTGAGCGGCGACCGCCCGCGCGCCCCCGAGACCCGCCCCGCCGGCGCGCGTAACCGCTCCGCCGGAGCCCGGAACGGCTCAGGCCTCGTGCGTGTGCAGGTGGTAGAAGACCACCGGTGTCACTCCCGCCGCGATGCCGAGCCCGAGCACCGACGACCAGAGAATGCTGGGCCCGGTCAGGCTGGAGAGGTAGCCGATGGCGCAGCCGAACGCCGCGCCGTACGCGGCCGCCCGCACCTCCGCCACCAGGGGCCGCCGCAGCCTGCCGAGCGCGAAGGCGACCACGGCTGCCGCCGCGCCCGCCACCAGCCCGGTCACCGTCGCCTCGGTGGTGAACCGTTCGTCGCGCGCCAGGAACCAGGCGTACGCGCCGTACGCGATCCCGATCAGCAGCGGGACCGTCCAGCGCGCCGTACGGTGCTGCGCCCGCGTACGCGCCGGAGCGGCGCCCGTACGCTCGCCTGCCCGTACGCCCCGCTCGTCCCGCCCGCCCGCGGCGACGTCCGTACGGGCGTCCGTACGCCTCCGTGCGGGGACCTCCGTACGCGCCGCCACGCGGGCGGCCGTACGTGCGCTGAAGCGCGGGCGGTGGCCGGGCCTGTGTGCGTGCGCGTGCATGACGGGCTCCTCTCGTCGTCCCCGCCTCTACCAGGGCACACCCGCGCCCGCCCCCCGGCAACTCGCACACCGCCCCCTCTCACCTATACACACCTCACGCCGCCGCCGCACTATCCCGTGTATTCTTCGGTGTTCACCGTTTCCCTCTCCAACCTCACTAGCTCACGCATATCACTCTCTGAAGTCCTACCATATCGGCGCACGCCGTCGACGAACCACAGGACTTCGTCGGAAGCGTAAGATGTGGATAAGAGACAACCCCACCACCGAGCCCAGCCCGCACGATCAAGCCCGTCCGGCGTTTGCGGACGGCCGCGCGGTGTCACCGGCCTGGGTGGCAGGTGACCCCTGGGTCACCCGGATGAGGGCGCTCCCGGCAACCGTCGTGTCGACCACGCTGCAAGAACCTCTCGAATGGCCGGACGCGACCTTGGCCAAGGGCGACGCCGTGGAAGTCGTCGCCCGGCTCAAGGAGGAGTCCGAGGTCCCGTTGCGCTCGCACGGCAGCGTGTCGATGAACCGGGCGCTGATGGCCGCCGGTCTGGTCGACCGCCTCCAGCTGACGATCTTCCCTGTGATCACCGGTCAGACCGGAGCGCACCCGATCTTCCAGGACGCGGCCGACTTCGACCTCGAGCTGATCGGGAGCCGGACGTTCGACGGCGGCATCCAGGAGCTCGTCTACCAGCCCGCGCTGCATGTCTGAGCAGCCCTTCAGCCGAACTGAACCGACCGTTTCGCCAGGCCGCCCCAGAACCCGTCGATCACCGACCGCTGCGTGTCCAGTTCGGACTCCGCCGCGCCCAGCGCGACGAACAGGGGGGCGAAGTGCTCCGAGCGCGGGTGGGCGATGAGGCCGCCCGGCGCCTTGTGCGTGAAGTCGAGCAGCGCGTCGACGTCGCCGCGCTCCAGCGCCTCGCGCCCCCACGCGTCGAACTCCCGCGACCAGCCCGGTGCTTCGTCCGGGCCGGAGCCCCAGGTCAGCCCGCGCAGGTTGTGGGTGAAGAAGCCGCTGCCCACGACCAGTACGCCCGCGTCCCGCAGCGGCGCGAGCCGCCGCCCGAGGCGCATGAGGCCCGCGGGCTCCAGCGTCGGCATGGACAGTTGCAGCACGGGCACGTCCGCGTCCGGGTACATCTCGACCAGCGGGACGTACGCCCCGTGGTCCAGGCCGCGTTGGGGCGCGTCGCGTACGGGGGTCACGGGCGCGCCGAGCAGGCCCCGTACCTGCTCGGCCAGTTGAGGGGCGCCGGGTGCCGGGTAGGTCACCTGGTAGTAGTGCTCGGGGAAGCCCCAGAAGTCGTACACCAGCGGCACCGTACGGGTGGCGGACAGGGTGACCGGCGCCGACTCCCAGTGTGCGGAGACCATCAGGATCGCCCGGGGGCGGGGCAGCGCGGCTGCCCACTCGGCCAGCTGGCCTGTCCACAGCGCGTCGTCCGCGAGGGGCGGCGCGCCGTGGCTCAGATACAGCACCGGCATGCGGGCGGGGGCAGGCGTGCCACTGCCCACGCCGCCGCTCGCAGCCGTGCTCGTGTTCGCGGTCGTGCTCGTGCTCGTGCTCGTGCTCGTACGGTTCGTGCTCGTGCCGTCGGTGCTCAAGGCCCGTACCTCGGTGATCGGTTGGGACGTACGCGGGCGGGTGCCGGTCAGTCGCGCAGGAGCAGTACGACGCCGGCGGTGACCAGGGCGAGGATCACTGCCCCGATGCCGTGGGTGATGCGGTGCCGGCGGAGGCCGGGCACGAAGTAGTCGGCGGCGTACCGGCCGGACCCGGTGAGGGTCACCGCGGCGGCGCCGGCGATGAGCAGCAGCTCGTACTCGACACCGGCCGGGGCGAAGAAGCCGTCGCCCCACTTCACGGCGAGCGCGTTGAGCATCGTGCCGAGCACGGCGGCGCCCGCGAGCGGGGTGAGCAGCCCGACGGCCAGCGCGAGCCCGCCGAAGGTCTCGGTCACTCCGGCGACGAAGGCCATCGTCTCGCCGGCCGGGTAGCCGACGGAGGTGAAGAACTGGCCGGTGCCCTCGAGCCCGGGTCCGTCGAACCAGCCGAACAGCTTCTGCGACCCGTGCGCGGCCATGATCAGCCCGAGTGCGATACGGAGCAGCAGCAGCCCGAGGTCGGTCGCGTGCGGCGGCTGGGGGCCGGAGTCGGGGGAGTACGGCTGGGGAGCGGTGGTGGTGGCGTGGGGGGACGTCATGTGGCGGTGCCTCCTACGTCGTTGCGGCTGTGGAAGGTGTGAAAGGTGAGAGGGGTATGGAAGGTGCGAAAGGCGGGTGATGCGGGGCGGTGCGGACCGTGCGCGAGGTGCGCGTGGCGGCACGCGGATCGAACGCAGATCGTTGGCCCGCACACGCATCGTTCAAATTCGAACTATCTCGGCCGAGCGTAGCGGCTGGTTCGAATTTGAACAACCGCGTAGGATGGCCGTATGACGGAGACCAGGTGGCTGGACGAACGTGAGATGGCGGCCTGGACGGGCTTTCTGCAGGCGAGCAACCGGGTCGCCCGCCATCTGGAACACCAGCTCAAGGAGGACGCGGGGCTGTCGCACCCGCAGTACGAGATCCTCGTGTGGCTCTCCGCCGCGCCCGACGGCGAGATCCGTATGACGGAGCTGGCGGAGCGGCTGATCACCTCGAAGAGCGGGCTGACGTACCAGGTGGGCCAGTTGGAGAAGCGCGGCCTCGTACGCCGCCGCTCGTGCCCGACCGACGTACGCGGCGTGCTGGCGGTCCTCACCCCCGAGGGACGGCAAGTGCTGGAGGAGGCGGCGCCCGGCCACGTGGCGGCCGTACGGGAGTCGCTCATCGACGTCCTCGACCGCGACGAGCTGGCCGTGATCGCCGAGGCCCTGGGCCGGGTCGGCAGCCGTCTGGGCGGCTAGCCCGGCCAGGGCGGCCACGGGGTCGGGGTCGGCCGACCGGCCCGGGTGAAGCTAACGCGGCACGAAGCGGTCGACCAGCAGCGTGAGGCGGTCGGCGGCGTGAGCGGCGGGGAGGCGGCCGCCGCGGGTGAGGGTGACCAGCCCGTGCAGCGTGGCCCAGAACACTTCGGTGACCAGCCCCGATGCGCCGCCTTGCGCGTGGCCGGCGAGCGGGCGGTCGATGGCATCGAAGGCGGCGCGCATCGGTGCGGGTGTGTCCTCGTCGGCGAAGAGGAGGCCGTTGTCGAGGCTGAACATCGCGTCGTACAGGGCCGGGTTGCGCGCGGCGAAGTCGGTGTAGGCGCGGGCGACCGCCGTCACCGCCTGCCGCCCGGTGGCTCCGTCCGGCGCGGCGGCGCGCAGTGCTTCGGCCAGTTCGGCGAATCCCTCCAGTGCTACCGCCCCGACGATCTCCTTCTTGCCGCGGAAGTGGCTGTAGAGCACGGGCTGGCTGTACTCGATCTGTTCGGCGAGCCGGCGCGTGGTCACGGCGTCCCAGCCGCGGGCCTCCGCGAGCTCGCGGGCCGTGGCGACGATCAGCCTGTGGCGGCTGGCCCGCTCGCGTTCCTTGCGTTCACGTACCGACATGACCCCGATGCTAGCAGTGCTAGACATTATGGCAGTGACACGCCTAGCATCGAATCAGAATCTAGCGCTGCTAGATCTGACTCTCTGGAGGGGACATGCAGGACTCACTGGGCGTTGTCACCGTCGTCGTGGTCGGGCTGATGGTGGGCGTGGAGTTCGCGGTGGCGGTCTTCGTCAATCCGATCCTGGACCGCCTCCCGGACGACGCCACACTCGCGGCGCGCAGCGACGGCGGCCGCGTTCTCGGCCGGGTCATGCCGGTCTGGTACATCTGTTCGGTCGTCCTGGGCGGGGCGTGGACCGCGATGGCATGGGGCGGCGCGGGCGCGTCACCGGCGGCCGCGGGCACGGCGCTGCTCCTGGTGAGCGTGGCGATGTCGCTCGCACTGCTGGTGCCGATCAACTCCCGGGCCATCACATGGACCCCTGACAGCGCCCCCGCCGACTGGAAGGAGCAGGCGCACCGCTGGGACCGGTACCACTACGTCCGGGTGGCCGTCATCGTCCTGGCCTTCGCCCTCTACGCCGTGGCCCTCGCCTAGTGCGCGGCGGCCAGCGCTGTCCGCCGGGGCCGCGAGGCCTGGTGTCCGCCGTCATGGTGCGCCCATGAGCAATCAACTCCTGGCTGAAGCACACCGGTTCCTGGACTGGGCGCGGGAGCAGGGCGCTCAACTCGACGGCACCGACGAGAGCGTCTGGTACATCCAGGGCGTTCTCGAATCGATGGCGGAGGATCCCGACGAGGAGCCGTCGCTGCGGGCGGTCAAGTGCCTGGCGTACTCGGTCTGCCTGGCCGAGCTGCTGGCCGATACCTGCCAGGGCGTCCGATGCGTCATCGACGGGGAGGGCATGAACCTGCGCGATGTGCTCGCCGCGAGGGAGGCGGGGCCGTGCAGTTCACGCTGTCGTGGGTGCAGAACTGCGTCGACGATCCACGGGCTGACAACATCGGCTTCAAGTTCGCCGGGACGCTCAAGGACTTCGGTGAGGAAGCGCGTGCGGCGGACCTGTACCGCGCACTGGACGAAGCACGACGCGTGTAGTGATCTCTGCCGGTGAGGGGGAACGGCCGGGCGGCTGAACAGCGTCGTCCGGCTGCGGTGGCGGGGCGGGGGTCCACCGCGTCCGGCGACGCCACCAGGCCGCGCCCGCACCGCCCCGTACGCCCGCACCCGCCCGTACGACGCCCGCAGAGAGGCCCCGATGACACCCGCAGAGTTCACCGCCGCGCTCCGTGCCCGCCAGCGGCTGATCGGCTACTGGTCGCTGCTCGACTCGCCGGTCGCCGCCGAGCGTCTGGCCGGTGTCGGCTACGACTACCTCGCCTTCGACGCCCAGCACGGCCTGTTCGGCTACCAGGGCATGCTGGGCAATCTGCTGGCCACCGACACCAAGGGCAGCACGGCCGTCGGCGTGGTCCGCGTCGAGGCCAACGACCTGACGTACATCGGCCGCGCCCTCGACGCGGGCGCCACCGCCGTCATCGTGCCCCTCGTCGACACCGCGCGGGACGCCGCCGACGCCGTCGCCGCCGTGCGCTACCCGCCGCACGGCCGCCGCTCGTACGGCCCGATGCGGGCCCAGCTCCGCATCGGGCCCGACCCCGCCGACACGCACGAGCAGACCGCCGTCCTCGCGATGATCGAGACCGCCGACGGGCTCGCGAACGTCGAGGAGATCTGCGCGGCCCCCGGCCTGGACGGCATCTACGTCGGCCCCTCCGACCTGCGGCTGGCCATCGGCGGCGGCACGTCCACCGACCCGGCCGTGGCGGAGGCGTTCGAGGCGGCGCTCACCCGTATCCGTACGGCCGCCGCGGACGCCGGCATCGCGGCGGGGATCCACACCCCCGACGGCGCGAGCGCCGCACGGCGGCTCGCCGAGGGCTTCACGTTCGCCAGCGTCGCGTGCGACGTGGTCCACCTCCAGCAGGCCGCCGCCGGGCACCTGCGGGCAGCGCGGGAACAGGCGGCGCGGGAGCAGCCAGCGCGGGAAGCGGACGCCTGATGGCGACGACGCTGATCACCAGCCCCACGTTCGCCCGCCACTCGCGCGACCCGTGGGACGTACTCGTACGGGCGGGCGCCGGGCCGGAGCGCGCCCGCGAGGACGGCGCCCTCCCGTACGGCGAACTCCTCCGCCGCGTCGGCGGCGCGGACGCGCTGATCGTCGGCATGGAGCAGATCACCGCCGAAATCGTCGAGGCCGCACCGCGGTTGAGGGTCATCGCGAAGCACGGCGTCGGCGTCGACACGATCGACACGGCCGCCGCCCGCGCACGCGGCATCCCCGTCGTGTACGCGCCGGGGAGCAACTCGCGGGCGGTGGCCGAGTTCACGTTCGGCCTGATCCTGGACGCCGCGCGGCAGCTGACCGGCTCCCACACGGCGGTCGCGGAGGGCGGCTGGCCGAAGCCGTTCGGGCCCGAACTGCACGGCAGGACGCTGGGAGTCGTCGGCTTCGGCCGCATCGGCCGCCTGGTGACCGGGTACGGACTGGCCTTCGGCATGCGGCCGCTCGTACACGACCCGCACGTACCGGACCACGACATCACCGCCGCCGGCGCCGAACCGCTCACCCTGGACGGGCTGCTCACCCGCTCCGACGTGGTGACGCTGCACCTGCCGGCCGACCCGTACGGGCGCCCGCTGCTGGACCGCGCCCGGCTGGCGTCGATGCGCCCGTACGCAATGCTCGTCAACGCGGCCCGCGGCGGCCTCGTCGACGAGACGGCGCTGGCCGAACTCCTGCACGCGGGCCACCTGGGCGCCGCCGCCCTGGACGCCTTCTCCACCGAACCGCTGCCCGCCGCACACCCCCTGCGCACCGCTCCCCGCGCGCTCCTCACGTCGCACATCGCCGCCTGCACCCCGGAGGCGAACCGCGCGATGGGCCTCATGGTCGCCGAGGACGTCACCCGCGTCCTCGCCGGCCGCGAGCCGCTCCACCAGACCGGCTGAGGCCACTCCCCACGCCCCGCCGCACCACCGTCCCCCCCGCTCCCGCTTCCCCGTTCCGGCGACGGCGCCGGACGCAACCCAAGGACCCGCCATGTCCACAGCGACACCCGCCGCGGCACCCGCGCCCGCGCAGGCCGACCCGTACGCCCTGCACCCCGACGACGTACGGGAGGCCCCGGACACGCTGCCCGGGCGGCTGCGCCATCTCGGCCCCGGCTTCGTCCTCTCGGCCGCCGTCGTCGGCTCCGGCGAACTCATCGTCACCACCTCCCTCGGCGCCAAGGCGGGCTTCGCCCTGCTCTGGCTCGTGCTCGTCTCCACCGGCGTCAAGGTCTGGGTGCAGATGGAGCTCGCCCGCTGGACGGTGCTCAACGGGCGCCCCGCGCTGGAGGGCTACCGCGAGGTCGGCCCCCGCATCGGCCGCGCGAGCTGGATCAACTGGCTGTGGATCGGCATGGACTTCGCGAAGATGTTCCAGCGCGGCGGCATCATCGGCGGTACGGCGGCCGCCTGCTCGATCCTCTGGCCGATCACCGGCGACGCGCTCAGCGCCTCGTCGCTGAACCTGTGGGCAGTCGTGGTCACGCTCCTCGCCGTCGCGCTGCTCTACTCCGGCCGGTACGGCGTGATCGAGCGCGTCTGCATGCTGTCCGTCATCGTCTTCACCCTCGCCACGGTCGGCCTGGCCTTCGGCCTCCCGTTCACGGACTTCGGCTACGGTGCGGGCGAGTTGGGCGACGGGCTGGCGTTCACCGTGCCGGCCGGGACCATGGGGGTCGCGCTCGCGATGTTCGGCATCACGGGCATCGGGGCCGACGAGATGACCACGTACACGTACTGGTGCATCGAGAAGGGCTACGCCCGCTGGACCGGCCCCGACGACGGCACCGAGGCCCGCGCGCGGCGGGCCGAGGGCTGGCTGAAGGTGATGCGTCTCGACATCTTCGCTGGCTGGGTCGTCTGCACCCTGTGCACGCTGTCGTTCTACGTGATCGGCGCGGCCGTGCTGAACCCGCAGGGCCTGGTCCCCGAGGGCAACTCGATGATCACCACGCTGTCCCGCATCTACACCGACACGATGGGCCCGTGGGCCGAGTACGCGTTCCTCGTCGGCGCCATCGCCGTGCTGTTCTCCACGCTGATCGGCTCGACCGCGAGCGTGCCGCGGCTGTGGGCCAACACCCTCGGCATCCTCGGGGTGATCGACTGGCGGGACGTCACCGTCCGCCGCCGCACCATCCGCATCCTCACCTGCACGCTGCCCCTGCTGTGGGTGTGCTTCTTCCTGTTCGTGCAGTCCCCCGTGCTCATGGTGCAGATCGGCGGCGTGGGCGGCGGCGTCTTCCTCCTCGCGGTGGTCGTCGCGGTGTGGCGGCTGCGGAGTACGGGCATCCCGGAGCGGTTCCGCGCCAATCCGTGGCTGACGGCGGCGCTGGTGGGTCAGCAGCGCGGCGATCCTGTTCCTCGGCGTGTACGGGGTGCTGGAGACGCTGGAGCTGGTGCCCTCGGCGGACTGACCTGCTCCGACCCCGCCGCAGCGCGCCGCCGCTCCCGCAACTGCGGGGGCGGCGGCGGCAGTTGGGGCGCTACGACGGCCGGGCGGTGTCGTTGACAGCGGGGGCGGCGCCGACAACGATGTCCGGTGCTGTTGCGCGTGCAGACCGCGACCCGCTGCCGGCAGAGGAGATCCCGTGCGAACGACCCGTACCAGGACGGCCGTTCTGGCCTTTGTCATGGTCATGTTGGCGTGGTGCGGAGCCGCCAGCGCCGGTGCAGGCACCCCGCAGGCCGCCGAGGGCTACACCGTCACCCTCGTCAACCACACCGGCGAACGCCTCTGGATCGGCAGCGTCGCCGAGCCCGGCTCGGAGAACCTCACCGGGCTGCCCGTGCTCGACGACGGCCAGCAGGCGACCGTTCCGATTCCGGAGAACGCCGAGGGCAAGTGGTACGGGAAGTTCGTCCCCCGGCAGAAGTGCGGCGGCGAGGACGGCGACAGCTTCCACTGCAAGGTCGGCGACTGCGGCCCGCACTCGGACCGCTGCGACGTCTACACGCCGCAGCCCGCGAGCTACGCCGAGTTCCACTTCGACCGGAACGACCCGCTCGGGCTCTGGTACAACACCAGCTACGTCGACGGGGTCTCCGTGCCCGTCACCGTCGACGCCGACGTCGACCCGATACCCGAGACCGGCGAGTGCTCCACCGCGGGCTGCCCCGACGACCTGCTGCCCTCCTGCCCCGCCGACAACCTGGTCACGGACCCGGACACGGGCGAGCCGCTGTACTGCGACAACCCGGACCCGGACTCGCCCGACACCGAGTACAGCCGGACGATGTCCGAGCTCTGCCCCAAGGCGTACTCGTGGTCCCGCAACGACGAGGTGCCGGGCAACGACGTCGTACGGAACTGCACCAAGTGCTCGGGCTTCACGGTCACTTTCCACTGAGCCACTGACCCCGAGCCGCTGACCCACCCGAGCCGCTGACCCCGAGCCGTACGCCGTACGCGCCGCCCCACACCCGTACGTCCCCACCGTCCCCCGCCTCTTATCCACTCCGTACGCCGCACACCGAGCCATGTGGCGCGCGGCGCCGGCGCGCGCCCCCCAGCGGTCGGCCGGCGGGCGGCGGCTCGCCGCGCGGTTGCCGGGGTCGGCGCCGCGCGGCGTCGCGCGCGCCGGGCGCTCGGGGCACGCGCCGTGGGCGGTGGGTCGGGGCCGTTCGGGGGCGGCGGGGTCACGGGAGCATCCAGTCCAGGACGCCGGACTGCAGGTAGACCAGCACGCACATGCATAGCAGCAGGAGCAGGCTCCACTTGATGGCGCCACGGAACAGCTCCGCCTCGCGGCCCACCATGCCGACCGCCGTGGCGGCGATCGTGAGGTTCTGCGGACTGATCATCTTGCCCACGACGCCGCCGGAGGTGTTGGCGGCGACGAGCAGCGTCGAGTCGAGGTCCGCCTTCTCGGCGGCGGCCTGCTGCAGCGTGGCGAAGAGGGCGTTGGCGGAGGTGTCGGAGCCGGTCACGGCGGTGCCCAGCCAGCCGAGTACGGGGGACAGGAACGCGAACGCCGCGCCCGTACCGGCGATCCACTGCCCGATGGTGAGCGTCTGCCCGGACAGGTTCATCACGTACGCGAGGGCGAGCACGGCGGCGACGGTCAGCAGCGCCCAGCGCAGCTTGCCGAGGGTGGCGGCGAACTCGCGGGCGGCGGCGGCCGGGGACACCCGGTAGGCGGCCGCGACGGGTGTGAGATCGGGTTCGTACATGCAACCCTCACAATGCGTCTTTGGTCAGACCATTCCTTGGTTGAGGGCACACGCTAAACACGGGCCGAAAGCGTGTCCAGACCAGCGAAAGTAAAATGTGCTTGGTCAGACCATTGCCTGGGTACCTCAAGCTAGGATCGTGGCAGGCGGCAACCCGGGGGAGAACACCCCCGTCCGCAGCGATGCGGCAGACAGAGGGGGAAGGGGCGAGCGAGCGATGGCTGAACCGACCACCACGGCGGCCTGGGAGCCGGTCCCGCGCTCCCGCACCTTCGAACTCGTCCTGGCCAGGATCGAGGAGCAGATCCTGGCCGGAAACCTCCGCGTCGGCGACCGGCTGCCCCCGGAACGCGAGCTCGTCGAGCTGCTCGGCGTCAGCCGCGCCGCCGTACGGGAGGCGCTGCGCGTGCTGGAGGCGCAGGGCGTCCTGCGGTCCCGTGTCGGCACCGGACCGGCCTCCGGCAGCGTGATCTCCGCGATGCCCAGTGAGGGCCTCACGCAGTTCCTGCGGCTGCACATGGCGCTGGCCAACTTCCCGCTCCCCGACGTCGTCGAGGCCCGCGCCACCCTGGAGCGCTCCAGCGCCCGGCTCGCCGCCGAACGCGCCACCGACGACGACCTGGCGCGCATGGACGAGCCACTGCGGCGCATGGACGACACCGGCCTGTCCCGCGAGGAGTTCAACGACTGCGACACCGCGTTCCACGTCGCCATCGCGGAGGCCGGGGGCAACCGGCTGATGGCCGACATGACCGTCGCCGTCCGCAGCGCCGTACGCACCGCGCTGCTCACCGCGTTCCACAAGCTCGACGACTGGGAGGCGGTCTCGGCCCGGCTGCGCGCCGAGCACCACGCCGTCTACGACGCGATCGCCCTGCGCGACACCGAGCGGGCGGGCGACCTCGTCGAGGCCCACATCCGCGGCTTCCACCAGCACATCGGCCACCTCCGCGGCTGACCCGCTCGGCGCGAACCCCCGCCTCCCCATCAACCTGCCGACCCGCCGACCCGCCGACCCGCACCAGGCGCGCGTACGGGGGCGGGTGCGCACATCACGTACGCACCCGCCCCCGCAAGGCCGTTCAGCCGCAGAGCCGTTCGACCGCAGTCAGGCTCAGCGCCCCCGCAGCGGCGTCGACGGTGGTGCGGCGTCCTCTCCCGTGCCCCAGTCCGACGGCTCCGTGCCCGTCTCGAACGACAGGTCGCCGCGCCGGATGTCGTCCGTCGTGATCCACGTCCGCGGCAGGTCGTCGCCGCCGAGCGAGGCGGAGCGGATGTACCGCTTCCCCTCACCCGCGCCGTCCGCGTCCACCGTGAACCCGCCGCGCGGGTACCACTTGCGGTCCAGCGTCAGCGTCACCTTGTCGAAGGCCGGCGTGGACAGCCCCCAGGTGTCGGTCCCGGGGAAGACCGGGAAGATGCCCATGCCGGTGAGCACCATCCACGACGACATGGTGCCGAGGTCGTCGTTGCCGGTCACGCCGTCGGGCCCGTCGGTGAAGAGGGTGAGCGCGGCGTGCACGACGTCCGTCGTCTTCCACGGCTCCCCCGTCGACAGGTACGTGTACGGGGCGATGAGGTCGGGCTCGTTCTGCGGGTTGTACTTGTCCGCGTTGTAGTAGTCATACGGCCCGTTGACCCACACCTCGCGTGCCGTCTTCTCCGGGTCGGCCAGCAGCTGCTCGTACGCGAAGAACGAGTCCAGCCGCTTGCCCGTGGCCTCGCGCCCGCCGACGAGCGACATCATCCCCGGCTGGTCCTGCGGCGTCAGCCACATGTACTGCCAGGCCGTGCCCTCGTGGAAGCCCTCGCTGCGGGCCGGGTCCTCGGGCCCGGTGAACGCGCCCTCGCCGTCCCGCGGCCGGAAGAAGCCGGTGCTCTCGTCGAATACGGTGCGGTAGTTGCGGGAGCGTTCGGCGTACCGCGCCGCGTCCTCCTCGTGCCCCAGGTCGCGCGCCATCTCGGCGAGCGCGGCGTCGGCGAGTGCGTACTCGAGGGTCGCGGAGGCGCCGTGGTGGAAATCGGAGTCGCCGGGCTTCTCCTTCTCGCGGTCCGGCAGGAACGGCACGTAACCGTCCTTCAGATACTCCGCGTTGCCCATCCGGCCGACGTACGGGGAGTCCGCGGGCGGCACCCCGTCCGCGTTCTTCTTCAGCACCCGGTACGCGTCCTCCTCGTGGCCCTTCAGCAGGCCCTGCCGGTAGGCGTTGGTGAGGAAGGGGGTCACCGGGTCGCCGGTCATGATGTTCGTCTCGACGGTGCCGTAGCCCCACTTGGGCAGCCAGCCGCCCTCCTCGTCGACGCGGAGCAGGGACAGCGCCATGTCACGGGACTCGTCCGGCGCGAGCAGCGCGAGAAGCTGCGCCTGGGTGCGGTACGTGTCCCACAGCGACCAGTTCTGGTAGTACGTGAACCCCTCCGACCGGTGGATCTTCTGGTCCCAGCCGGTGTAGCGGCCGTCCACGTCCTCGCCGGTGTTGGGGTGCAGCAGGGCGCGGTAGAGGGAGGAGTAGAAGACCCGGCGGCGCTCCTCGCTGCCGCCCTCCGCCCGTACCTGCCCGAGCCGCCGCTCCCACTCGGCACGCGCCGCGTCCCGGGTGGCGTCGAACGAACGGGTGCCCTCCGCCGCCATGTTGCGTGCGGCGCCCTTCGCGTCCACGTACGACAGCGAGGTCACGGCCTCCACGTCGCGGTCGCCGTCGCGGGTGTCGAAGCGGGCGTACGCGCCGCGCCTGCCGGCCCCGGACGAGGTGTCGCCGCCGTCGGTCACCTCGTCGCCGCTCCACGTGCCGTGCCCGTCGAAGGGCCGGTCGAAGCGGGTGAGGGTGTGGACCGTGTACTCCTTCTCCGTGTCCTGGCAGAAGCCGCGTCCGGTGATGGCGGTGGCGATCGTACGGTCGTCCAGGACGCGTACCTCGGACTCCGTCACCTTGTGCAGGGCCTGGCCGGAGTTGAGGAGGACGTTGGCCTTGCCGGTCTCCGGGAAGGTGTAGCGCTGGTGGCCGGTGCGCTGGGTGGCGGTCAACTCGGCGGTGGTGCCGCCGTAGTCGTCGAACGCGACCTTGTACGAGCCGGGGGACGCGCTCTCGTTGTCGTGGCTGAAGGTGGCGGCGTACTTCTCGTTGTCGGTGCTGGTGATGTCGCCGGTGGTGGGCATCACCGGCAGGTCGCCGCCGAGGGCGCAGCCGACGCCGGAGAGGTGGACGGAGGAGAAGCCGCGGATGGTGTTCTGGTCCCAGTTGTAGCCGGTGTTGTGGCCGGTGTCGGGGGAGAGCTGCACCATGCCGAAGGGGACGGCGGCGCCGGGGAAGGTGTTGCCCTCGTTCTGCGTGCCGATGAACGGATTGACCAGGTCGGTGAGTTGCCCGTCCTTCGCGGGGGCCGGGGCGTCGGCGGAGGCGGCCTGGGGCGCGCCGAGCAGGCCCGCGCACAGGGCGGCCGCGGCGAGGGCGGCGAGGCGTGGGGTGTCTCTGCCGACGCCCCGGCCCCCGCGATTGGCCCCTATACCCATCGGACCCCGCCGACGCCGGCCTAGGTGTACGCTCACGCGCTAGCTGTCCCTTGCACACAGATGCTTTTGACGTCTCACCGCTGAGATTTTCTCTGTTAATGTAGCCGCGAACGCCGAAATCTACTCGTCAGGGTTCGACGGCAGCGTCAGGTTGGTATAAGGGACAGGCCTGACCCCGTCCCCCAACCCGGCCACGTACGTCCGGAATCCGCACGCGTGGATCGACCCGCTGGGGCTGGCGCCGTGTTTGACATCGGGTGGAACACGTGCAGCACCCGATTTCGTAACTGATGGAAATGGCAGTGTTCAGGATGTACGTTCACTGGGCCGCCCGGACGATCAACTGGTGTTCAGCGGTCACGGCGGTATACGGGCTGGTGATGGAAATCCGGTGATCGTGCCTGAAGGTACAAGTATCTCCATGTACAGTAGGCATGGAGAGCCAATTACCGATGCACTCGGAAACCAGATCGAAACAAGAGCGCCCGTTCCTGTGGAAGTCTACGGCCCTGGTGAAAAACTTCCCAACTACTCATTGTTCCCGCCAAGTGGGTTGAAAATTGAGGGTGTTCCAAGGAATGTGACAGTTGTTGGGGAGACACCTCTATCGCACCTTATGCAACCGAATATGGGGCCAGTGCACTGGGCGGCTTGCAGGTCCGTGATGAGAGAATAGGAGTCGGTGCTGGTGAAGTATGAAGAGATGGCGCCGTATGAGTACTTTTCTGAGTCAGTCCCTCAAGGTGTCAGGGCGGTTTGCGTAGGTTGGCTAGAGCAGGGGTCGCAATTTTCTCTTGGTGAGGTCGACGGCGGCTTCATCGAATCTCTCGGTCTGATTTGCAGAGATTACGCCCAAATGAGGACAAGAGGTTGGCATCGCTGCGAGCTTGCGCATCAAGGTGCGGGCGTGGAGTATCCAGTCACTATTCAGGTGGAAGACGATGTGGTTTCTCTCGGTGGGGCCGAGGTAAGGGTTGTCTCGGCCGACGGTACATGGCTGATCGCCCCGGATCTGGTGCACCATTACGTCACGGAGCATTCGTACCTGCCACCGGACGAGTTCGTCGAAGCGGTAACTGCCCGCCGTATCGCGCCCGGAGTCTGATGGTTGGACCGGGTGACGGTTCCGGCGCGTCGATGGTGCGGGCCGTATCCGTGTGACCACCCCGGACGGCGCTGTCTGGCGCCAGACCGACGACCTGTTGGGCCACAGGTCAACTCACGGTCGTGGCACGGCTTGTCAGTGCTCCGGTCTACGGTCGCCCGCATGGCTGAGCCCTCTTTTCTGACAGCTGTCCGCGAGTCGTACGACACGGTCGCTGCCGATTACGTCGAACGCGTCCCGCCTCCCGCCGAGATGGACCCGCTGTCACGCGCAATGCTGGCGGCGTTCGCCGAACTCGTGCGGACGGCCGGCCTGGGGCCGGTCGCGGACCTGGGCTGCGGCCCCGGCCGTTTGACGGCGCACCTGGCCGCGCTGGGGGTGCCCGCCTTCGGCGTCGACCTGTCACCGAAGATGATCGGGCTGGCCCGCCACGCCTATCCGAACCTGCGGTTCACCGCGGGCTCGATGACCGCGCCGGAGACGAGGGACGACGGACTCGGCGGCATCCTGGCCTGGTACTCCACCCATCACACGCCTCCGCGGTGGCTACCGGCGGTGTTCGCCGAGTTCCATCGCACACTCGCGCCCGGCGGCCACCTGCTCTGGGGAGACTACGTCGGCGACGAGCGGCTGAAGCCGGCCCGGGGCTATGGCCGTCCGGTGTCCTACGAGTCGTATCTCCTGCCTCTGGACCGCATGGTCGGCCTGCTGGAGCAGGCGGGACTCGTCGTCACCGCGAGGCTGGAGCAGGAGCCGGGTGGACGGGTGAACAGACCGCACGCCTGCCTCCTTGCCCGCAAGCCCGAAGAGACTTGATGTACGCGGCAGGCGCCCGCCAAGGGATGGGCGGGCGCCGGTTGTTCGGGGTGTGCTGTCACGTGCTCAGGCGCTGAACTCCCCGCCCCTGACGGCGCTGACGAACGACGACCAGGCGGCCGTCCCGAATATGAGCGCGGGGCCCGCCGGGTCCTTGCTGTCCCGTACGGGAACGACGGCGGGGAAGTCGTCCGCAACCTCGACGCAGTCGCCGCCGTCCTGGTTGCTGTACGAGGACTTGCGCCACGTGACGGTGCTCAGGTCGATGGATCGCACTGCGCTTCCTCCAAAGTCCGCGAGATGAACGTCCGCGACGCCGCCGGGGTGAGTGCCAGGTCGCGGACTGAATCGTAGCTGAGCTGCAACTGCTCGACGGCGGCGGTCTCTTCGACGAGCTCCCCCGAGTAGCCGGTCTCCACCCACGCCACCGTGCGGCCGTCCGGTGTCCGCAGAAACATGATGTCGGTGTTGGTCAGAGCGTGGAGCCCGGCGGAGTTCTCGACCACATGAATCGTGACGTTCTTCCGCTCGCTGATCTCCAGCAGGTGCTCAAGCTGTATGCGCCATGCCTGCGGATCTTCCAGCTCGGTGCGTAGGACGGACTCGGACAGGATGGCGCGGAAACGAGGCGCAGCGTTGCCGTCCAGTAACTCGCTGCGGCCGATGCGCGCTTCGACCTGCCGGGTCAGTTCGTCGCCGTTGAGGCCGCCTACGGCGAGCAGGGTCCGGGCGTACTCCTCCGTCTGCAACAGGCCCGGGACGGCACTCACGGAGTACTTCCACAGGCTGACGGCCTCCGCCGCAAGGATCATGTAGCGGCGGTACTTCTCGCGGAACTGCGTGGGGTCGCCGAGCGCGAGTTCCCACAGCGTGAGCAGAAGGTTCCCGGTCCCGTAATGCTGGTCGAGCGCTTCTACGACCTCGGGGCCGCCCAGCGTCTCGCCGCTCTCCATCTTCCCGAACAGGGACCAGTCCCAGCCGAGCACTTCGCCGAGCTTGCGCAGGCTGTCGCCGCGCGCCGCTCGGAGTATGCGCAGCTCCTCGACAAACCGCTGGCGCGGTTCCTGGCTCCGACCCGTGACCACCCGTCTCGGCGGCATGGCGCGCTCCTCCGTGGAAGGTGTGGAAGTACCGGCGAGTGGTCGGCGAAGTACCAGCTCGTGGCGGTTCTCGTGCCCTGTTCGGGGTCCATGCTTGTAGCCCCTTGGGTACACAGAGTAATCCAAGCGCCGCACCCAGCGGAGGAGTTGGCGGGAATGGAGCGAACCATGACGACGCAGCGACAAACGACAGTCGGGAAGACGCGGGAGGCGGAGGAGGCGCGGGAGGTGTTGCGTGCGGCGTTGCGGCGGGCGGGTATTCAGCTGCCGTCGATGGACGTGCGCCCTGCGACGCGTACGGACGGCGCGGGGTACGCGCTCGTGAGCCTCGGTGACTGCGCTCCGGTTGTGGCGCGTGACCTGGCGGCGGCCATCGAGAGGGGAGCGGCGCGGTGACCCCGGGCGCGTTCCGCCCCGTGCCGTACGCGGTCGTGGGGAACGAGGTGGTGGAGCCCACGTACGAGGCGGAGTGCGCCTCGGGCGAGATCGCGTGCTGCGAGAACTCCGGGCCGCACCGGGACGCGGGCCCGGTCGAAAGGTGGATGCGCAGGCACGCCGACGACACCGGCCACCGCCGCTATCTGCGGATCTTCTCAGACTACGTGTTGGTGCGGCGGGGTGGACCGGTACCGGCGGACGGGGGCGTGCCGTGAACCCCGCCCTGGCGGTCGAGCGCGCGTGGCACGTGACGTGGCCCCCCGTCGCGCAGACCGGCGACGGCAACGTGTGGGTGACAGGGGCGTGTTGGCTCTACTGCCGGCGCGAAGGCGTACGCGTGCTGTGGGTCGGCTCCGTACGTACGCCGGGCACAACGGGCGACGTGTACGCGTGCGGCCCGTGCATCGCGGAACTGGACCGCATAGTGCGCGTGACATCGCAGGAACGGGCCGGGACCACCGGGGCCACGACGTGTGAACATCGGTGGCTGGAGAAGCGCAACGGCAAGACGTTCTGCGGGGACTGCACACGCCAGCTCTACCTGTGACAGGTCAATGCACACGGTCTCGGCGAAGCCCAAGTTCGCCCTGACCGAGGAGAGTTCGCCCCCGTGATCGATGCCTCGGAGCCGAACACCGCCGCCGGATCCGCTTGCCGGTGCCAGGCCGCGGCGTCCTCGGAAGTGGCAGAGCCCCTGGCCCTGGCGAGGCTGGCGGGCCCAGGGTGACGGCGGCGTCGGCGGGGGTGGGGGTAACCACAGGTGGGACCCTTCTCCCTATACCACTCTGACGCTTCCGACGAGAGGTTCGTGTGTGATGCTCGTCGACACGTGATCACGGCAACTCACGCGGAGCCTCGTCGCCCAGCTCGGCGCGGATCGCGGCGAGATCCTCGGCGGCGACCTTCCGTACGAGCTCGGGTGTGACCGTCTCGCCGGTGTCCAGGACGACGCCCGCGTTCACCCACTGCCAGATCTGCGCGCGCGAGATCCCCGCCGTGGCCGCGTCCCCCATCAGCCCTAAGATGGCGACGGCCCCCATGCCGCGCAAGGCCGGGGACAGTTCCGCTTCCCGTACGCCGCACACCCACCGCAGCAACCGCACCTCCGGAGGTGATCGCGGGTGACGACCCCTTCCCACAGCGTCGCGCCGCGCCGCACGTACATGATCGGCCGCGCGCGGCCGAACGCCATCGTCGGAAAGAACCGGGAGACCGGCGAGATCGCGTTGATCATCACCGGCGCCTTCTTCGGCATGATGAGCGGCCTGCTGATCCCTGTGCTGTCGGTACGCATCCCCGCCCTGGTCGGCTTCCCGATGCTCGCGCTGGCGGCGGTGTACGTGCCGTACCGCGGGCGGACGCTCTACAAGTGGTTCGAGATCGACCGCAGTTACCGGCGCATGGTGCGGCGCGGCGAGGCGTACCGCTCCGGTGTGCAGGAGGCGGGCACCCGGCTGGACGGCCGCGAGGTGGAGGTCGGGCCGCCGCCCGGCGTCGGCCGTATCAACTGGCTGTCGGCGCCGTTCGGCCCGGACGAGATCGCCGTCCTGCTGCACGCGGACCGCCGTACGGTCACCGCGGCCATCGAGATCGAGGGCCCCGGCGTCGGGCTGCGCGACAGCGAGGACCAGGAGGCGCTGGTCGACCGGTTCGGCACGCTGCTCAAGCACGTCGCGAACGGCGACGGCTTCGTCACCCGGCTGCAGATCCTCGCCCGTACGCTGCCCGCCGACCCCGACGCGCACGCGAAGGACATCGCGCAGCGCGGCGACGACCGGGCGGCGCCGTGGCTGCAGGAGTCGTACGAGCAGCTGCAGTCGATGGTCTCCACGTCCAGCGAGCAGCACCGCGCGTACCTCGTGGCCTGCATGCACTACGGCCGCGAGCTCGCCGCCGAGGGCGCGGCCGTCGCCAAGGCGGCGCGCGCTTCCGCGGGCGGCGTGCCGGGGATGCGGGGCGGCCGCGCCCGCAAGATGACCAAGGACGAGGGCCTGGCGGTCATCATGGCCCGCGAACTCACCGACATCTGCGCACGTTTGGCGGAGGCCGACATCCGGGTACGCCAGCCGCTGGGACAGGCGCGCATGGGGTCGCTCATCCACTCCATGTACGACCCGGACCACCCCATCGACCACATCCAGGCGATGACGAAGCGGAACGCCTGGCCGGCGGAGCTGGACGCGCTGGAACCGACCTATCTGAAGGCGAAGACCAGGGAGTCGGTGACCCGCGCCCCCTGGTGCCACTCGACGGCGTGGGTCAAGGAGTGGCCGATGACCCCGGTGGGCGTGAACTTCCTCGCCCCGCTGCTCGTCCACACCCCCGACGTGATCCGCACGGTCGCCGTGGTGATGGACCTGGAGCCGACGGAGCTGGCCATCGAGCGGATGCTGACCGAGAAGACCAACGACGAGGCGGAAGCGAGCCGTCAGGCCAAGATGAACCGTACGGTCGACCCCCGCGACATCGCCGCGCACGGCCGCGTCGACCAGCGCGGCGAGGACCTGGCGAGCGGGGCGGCCGGGGTCAACCTGGTGGGTTACATCACGGTGTCCTCGCGCAGCCCGGAGGCGTTGGCCAGGGACAAGCGGACGATCCGCGCGTCCGCGGGCAAGTCGTATCTGAAACTGGAGTGGTGCGACCGCGAGCACCACCGGGCGTTCGTGAACACCCTGCCGTTCGCCACCGGCATCCGGCGCTGAGAGAGGAGGAGGACGGGCATGTCAGGCGCACGAGATCCACTGACCGCGGTCACCGACGCGTTCACCAGCTTCCTCTTCGGCAAGACGGAGACGACACGCCTGCCGGTACGCACCTCCACGGGCCAGGCCCAGGCGGTGTATCTGCCGACGGCGGCCCCCGGCCTCGGCGACTCCGGCGTGATCATCGGCCGCGAGGTCTACAGCGGCAAGGGCTACATCTACGACCCCTTCCAGCTCTACGGCCAGCAACTCCCCGCCCCCCACTGGCTGGTGCTCGGCGAGTCCGGCAACGGCAAGTCGGCGCTGGAGAAGACGTACGTGCTGCGGCAGCTCCGGTTCCGCGACCGGCAGGTCGTGGTGCTGGACGCGCAGGGCGAGGACGGCGTCGGCGAATGGAACCTGATCGCCGAGGAGATGGGCATCACGCCCATCCGGCTCGACCCCACCGCCGCCCTCGACCAGGGCATACGTCTCAACCCGCTGGACCCGGCGATCACCACCACCGGCCAGCTCGCGCTGCTCCGCACGATCATCGAAGTGGCGATGGGGCACGGCCTGGACGAGCGTTCCGGTTTCGCGCTGAAGGTGGCCCACGCGTACGTCAACGCCACCATCGCCGACCGGCAGCCCGTCCTCACCGACATCGTCGAGCAACTCCGCCATCCGGAACCGGAGTCGGCGCAGGCCATGAACGTCGCGCTGGAGGACGTACGCGCCTGGGGCCTCGACGTCGCCCTGGTGCTGGACCGGCTGGTCGACGGTGACCTGCGCGGCATGTTCGACGGGCCGACGACCGTAGGCATCGACCTGGACGCGCCGCTGATCGTCTTCGACCTCTCGCACATCGACCGGAACTCGATCGCGATGCCCATCCTGATGGCCATCGTGGGCGTCTGGCTGGAGCACACCTGGATCCGCCCCGACCGCCGGAAGCGCATCTTCCTGGTGGAGGAGGCGTGGCACATCATCAACAGCCCGTTCGTCGCGCAGCTGTTCCAGCGGCTGCTGAAGTTCGGGCGGCGGCTGGGCCTTTCGTTCGTGGCGGTGGTCCACCACCTGTCGGACGTGGTCGACGGCGCGGCGGCGCGCGAGGCCGCCGCGATCCTCAAGATGGCCTCGACCAGAACCATCTACGCCCAGAAAGCCGACGAGGCGAGAGCCACCGGCAAGGTGCTGGGCCTGCCGCGCTGGGCCGTCGAGATCATCCCGACTCTCTCGCCGGGCATAGCGGTGTGGGACGTGAACGGCAACGTGCAGGTCGTCAAGCACCTCATCACCGAGGCCGAACGGCCGCTCGTCTTCACCGACCGCGCGATGACCGAGGCGGCCCCCGCAAGGCAGCCGGAAGCACCCTCGCTCGACGCGGAACTGGAGGCGGAAACGGAGGCGCGCGCCATGGCCATGGAGCACGTGTCGGGACCACACGGGGAACCTGACGGCTCCTCCGCGTCCACGGTGGCCTGACCGTGCCGCCGTACGAGCAGCGGGGCAGGCCCGGAGGCTCCGGCGGAGGACGCGGGCGGTACGGGCGGGACGGACGGGACGGGCGGTACGGGCGCGAGCGGGACACCCGTGCGTGGCCTGTTCGTACGGGCGGCGACCGCGGCGTACCCGACGGGCTGCTGATCGGCGGGCTGGCGTTCCTGCTGGGCATGGCCGCGCTCATCTGGACGGCGACGGGCCTCTCCGGACTGTTCGCGCACGGCTCCTGGCCGGACGGCGTCAGATTCACGCGTACGCCCACGGCCGTACGCGAACTCCTCCACGAACCGCACGACATGGCCGCCGCCTGGCCGGAGACACCGACCGAGCAGCTGTCCGGGTACGGGCTGTTCTGGGGCATCTTCATCAGCCAGCTGATGGTGCTGATGGTGCTCACGGTGTTCGTGCTGGGCACGGTGACGCGCTGGCGCGCGGTACGCCGCGCGGCGCGGATGGCGGCCGAGCGGGACGCGGAGGAGGCGGAGGACGCGCGGGACGCGTCGGCTGCGTCGGCCGCGTGGGATGAGCGGCGCGCACCGGAGGCGGCCGCGGGCCCGGGGGCGGCGCCGTACGGCCGCCCGCGCGACCCGTACGGCGAGGCGGGCCCGCCTGCGGGGCACGCGTACGAGCAGCAGGGCGGTCCCGGCGCGGGCGGGCCGCCACGGCCCGTACCGGGCCCAACGGGCGGCGCGTACGCGGACGCTGGCCCCGCGGGGGACGGCACGCCGCACGACCCCGCGTACGCCCCCACGTACGGCGCGGCACCGGGACCCGTGGCGAAACCCGTACCGGAACCCGTACCGGAGGCGGCCGCCCCCGCGCCGTCCCCCGCGCCTGTCTCGTATCCACATCTCCGCGCCCACGAGCCGTCGCGTGGGCTCGGAGAGGTGTATAAGGGACAGGTGCCGGCCGTGCCGCGGGCCGGCGCGGTCACGTGCCCAGCGGCCAGGCGTACGACTCGTACGGGGTGTCCAGCCAGGCCCACTGCTCGCCGCCGCGCACCGTCAGGCCGTACCGCTCGCGTTCCGGGCGGCCCTCGCCGGTCCAGATCTCGTACGCCGCGCGTGCCGGCACCCGCCCCCTCGTGAGCGCGAGCAGGAAGCGGAATGAGTCGCTTCGTTCGGCCTCCGCGGGCAGCCCGGCCGTACAGTCGGCGGGCCCGTACGCGGGGCCGGCGCCGCGCAGCGGCACGAAGTACGCGGGGGTGTCGAGGAAGCGGCCCGAGGCGTGCTCGGCGTCGAGCACCCGGAGCGCGATCAGCCCGGTCGCGAGCGGCGCCAGCACCAGCGCGCCGGGTGCGCACTGGGCGAGCCAGGGCAGGGGGACGGCGGGCAGCGCGCAGGTGGCGATGATCCGGTCGTACGGAGCGTGCGCGGGGCAGCCGCGCGCCCCGTCTCCGGTGACGACGGCGGGGCGGTAGCCGGCGGCGGCGAGGTGGTTGCGGGCGGCGTCCGTGATCCCGCGGTCGAGATCGACGGTGGTGACGTTGCGGTCGCCGAGCCGGTGGCAGAGCAGCGCGGCGTTGAAGCCGGGGCCCGTACCGATCTCCAGCACCCGCATGCCGTCCCGCACCTCCAGCGCCGCCAGCATGCGCGCCATCAGCGACGGCTGGCTGCTGGAGGAGATCAGCTCGCCGTCGCGGATGCGGGTGGCCAGCGGCACGTCCGCGTACACGCCGCGCAGCCAGCGCTCGCGCCCCTCCGGGTCGGGGTCGTCCCGCCAGCGCCGCTCCTGGGCGCCGCTGTCGGGCTCGACGGCGTAGTAGTACGGCACGAACAGCTCCCGGGGGACCTCCTCGAACGCCCTGCGCCAGGCGGGGTCGGCGAGCGCGCCGCCCGCCGCGATCTCCCGTGCGAACTCTGCCGCGGCACCCATGCCTCCACTGTCCTGCGCCGGTACGGCGGGCGCGAGGGGGCACCTCGCGACGTACGAGCCCGCCGTACGCGCCCGGCGCTCCCCGCTAGATCCGGTCCAGCGACCGCTGGACCGCTTCTCGCGCCTACGGGGTGAGGCAGCTGTCCGCACGCGAGAGGAGGTCCCGATGCCGCACACACCGGGGGCGCAGGAGCCGCAGCAGGCACCCGCGCAGGCCGAGCGGCAGCCGCAGGCGCAGGCCCCGGACGCGTTGCGCGTCGCGGTCATCGTCGGCAGCACCCGCGAGGGGCGGGTGGGCGACGCGGTGGGCGGCTGGTTCGCGAAGCGCGCCCGGCAGCGTACGGACCTCGAGATACGGCTCGTGGACCTCGCCGACTTCAGCTTCCCGGAGCGCTATCCGGAGCGGGCGTCACCGGACATGGCGGCGTTCTGCGGTGAAGTCGGGCGCGCGGAGGGGTTCGTGGTGGTGACACCCGAGTACAACCGCAGCTTCCCCGCCTCTCTGAAGCAGGCGATCGACTTCGCCTACGACGAGTGGCACGCCAAGCCCGTCGCGTTCGTCTCGTACGGCTGCCGCTCCGCCGGGCTGTACGCGGTGGAGGCGCTGCGTTCGATCTTCACCGAGCTGCACACCGTCACGGTGCGCGACGGCGTGAGCTTCGACCTGCTGGGCGGCTGCCCGGGCGAGCCCGGACGGCCGGGCGAGGACGCGGAGGAACGGGCCGTGGCCAGCATGCTCGACCAGCTCGTCTGGTGGGGCCTCGCGCTGCGCGAGGCACGCGCGGCACGGCCGTACGTCACCTAGCCGCGCGGCCGCCGGGGAGGCCGCCGGAAAAACACGTGGCGGCGTGCGGCACGGAGGCAGTACACGAAGCAGTGGCGACACGACTGCGGCGGACAGACCGAACAGACCGAGAAGCAGACCGAGAGACAGACATGGAGTTCCGGATATGAGTGAGAAGCGGGAGGGGCCGGCGATCGAGACCTCTGGTCTGGTCAAGGTCTTCGGAGACAACCGCGCGGTGGACGGCATCGACCTCACCGTGCCGACCGGCACCGTCTATGGCGTGCTCGGTCCCAACGGCGCGGGCAAGACCACCGCCGTCAAGATGCTCGCCACGCTGCTCCGCCCGGACGGCGGCGAGGCGCGGGTGTTCGGCCACGACGTGGCGCGCGAGGCCGACGCCGTCCGCAGCAGAGTGAGCCTCACCGGGCAGTACGCCTCGGTGGACGAGGACCTGACCGGCACGGAGAACCTCGTGCTGCTGGCCCGGCTCCTCGGGCACCACAAGTCCGCCGCGTACACGCGGGCGGAGCAGCTGCTGGAGGCGTTCGGCCTGACCGACGCCGCCGCCCGGCAGGTGAAGAACTACTCGGGCGGTATGCGGCGCCGCATCGACATCGCCGCGAGCATCCTCAACACCCCCGACCTGCTGTTCCTCGACGAGCCGACGACGGGCCTCGACCCGCGCAGCCGGAACCAGGTCTGGGACATCGTGCGGGCGGTGGTCGCGCAGGGCACGACGGTGCTGCTGACCACGCAGTATCTGGACGAGGCCGACCAGTTGGCGTCCCGTATCGCCGTCATCGACAAGGGCAAGGTGATCGCCGAGGGCACCAAGGGCGAGCTGAAGGCGTCCGTCGGCGCCGGCGCCGTGCATCTGCGGCTGCGCGAATCGTCCCAACGGGCCGAGGCCGAGGCGCTGCTGACCCGCACCCTCGACGCCCAGGTGCAGCTGGAGCCCGACCCGCTGGCGCTCACCGCCCGCGTAGGCGCCGGCGACAACGGGCTGGGCGCGGCCGAGCAGGCGTCCCGCGCCCTCGGCGAGCTGGCGCGCTCCGGCATCGTCGTGGACACCTTCTCGCTGGGCCAGCCCAGCCTGGACGAGGTGTTCCTGGCCCTCACCGACCGCACCGCCGGCACCACTTCGGACCACGGCACGGACAGCGGCGCGGACGCCGCGTCCGGCACGCACACCAAGGAGGCCGCAGTATGAGCACCGCGACGACCACCGAGCCACGCAGCGAAGACCTCGCCCCGGTCAGCACCGAGAGCCTGGCCTCCCTGCTCATCGCCAAGGAACGACCACCCCGCCCCTCGGCGTGGAGCGCGTCGGTCACCTTCGGCTGGCGCGCGATGCTGAAGATCAAGCACGTGCCGGAGCAGCTGTTCGACGTGACGGCGTTCCCGATCATGATGGTGCTGATGTACACGTATCTCTTCGGGGGTGCGCTGGCCGGATCGACCTCGGAGTATCTGCAGTTCCTGCTGCCGGGCATCCTGGTGATGAGCGTCATCATGATCACGATGTACACGGGCATCGCCGTCAACACCGATATCGAGAAGGGCGTCTTCGACCGCTTCCGCACGCTGCCGATCTGGCGCCCGTCGCCGATGGTCGGCTATCTGCTGGGCGACGTCATCCGCTACGCACTGGCCTCGGCCGTGATGCTGACCATCGGCATGATCTTGGGCTTCCGGCCGGAGGGCGGAGCCGTGGGCGTCCTGGCGGGGGTGGCGCTGCTGCTGGTGTTCTCGTTCGCCTTCTCGTGGATCTGGACCATGTTCGGGCTGCTGCTGCGCTCCGAGAAGTCGGTGATGGGCGTGAGCATGATGGTGCTCTTCCCGCTGACCTTCGGCAGCAACATCTTCGTCGACCCGAAGACCATGCCCGGCTGGCTCCAGGGCTTCGTGAACAACAGCCCGATCACGCACCTGTCCTCCGCCGTACGGGACCTGATGGCGGGCGACGCGCGGGTCGCCGGCTGGTCCGACGTGTGGGACGGGGAGCTGGACATCGCCGGACAGCCCCTGGAGGGCCGCAGCCTCAACTTGGGCGGGGCGTCGCTGGTGGCCGCCGGCACGGCGGCCGACGCGGACGTCGAGGGCCGCGACGGGCACGGCGCCGGCGCGCACTCGCCGTGGCCGGGCGCCGACCGGGTGGCGTTCCACCAGTCCCCCGGCGAACAGACCGCCATGGGCTGGAGCATCGACCCGACCGGCATGACGGAGCTGCTGCTCCGCTTCTCCCGCGAGGCGCCCGGCCTCGCGCGTTTTGGGCGGGGGCCGCGGTACGTAATTTGCTGTCCGTCGGCGTCGGCCGGGGTCCGTCCTCAAACGCCGGACGGGCTGGGTGTGGCTGAGGGGCGCCCTCGGGCGGGGGATCGGGTCGTCACGTCGACGGTGCGTCCGGGTAGTGGCGCGGGGTCCAGACCCATTCCGTGTCGTCCGCGCGGCGCGTCGTGCGGGTCTGGGAGGAGCCGATCAGCAGGATCGTCCGCATGTCGACCTCCGCCGGGTCGAGGTCGGCCAGCCGTACCGTCCGTACGGACTCCTCCGGGCCGCCCACGTCGCGGGCCAGGACCACCGGGGTGTCCGGGGCGCGGTGTTCCAGCAGGAGTTCGCGTGCCTTGCCGACCTGCCAGCCGCGGCTGCGGGAGCCGGGGTTGTAGAGCGCGAGGGCCAGGTCGGCGGCGGCCGCCGCGTGCAGGCGGCGTTCGATGACCTCCCAGGGCTTGAGCCGGTCGGAGAGGGAGAGCGCGGCGTAGTCGTGCCCGAGGGGGGCGCCCGCGCGGGCGGCGGCGGCGTTGGCGGCGGTCACGCCGGGGAGCACCCGTACGGGTACGTCCCGGTACGTGTCCTGCGCCGCCACCTCCAGTACGGCCGTCGCCATCGCGAACACGCCCGGGTCGCCGCCCGAGACGACGGCCACGCGGGCGCCGCGCCGGGCCAGTTCGAGGGCGAACTCGGCGCGTTCCGACTCCACGCGGTTGTCGGAGCCGTGCCTCCGCTGCCCGTGCCGTACGGGTACGCGGTCCAGGTACGTGGTGTAGCCGACCAGTTCGTCGGCGGCGGCCAGGGCGCCGCGCGTCTCGGGGGTGAGCCACAGCGGTCCGGCCGGTCCGGTGCCCACGACCACGACCTCGCCGGTACCGGTGCCGGTGCCGGTGCCGGTGCCGGTGGCCCGGTCCCGCTCACCGCCGTCCGCACCGCCGCTCCGTACCGCGTCGCTGAGGCGGCTCGGCAGTACCGCCACCGAGAAGTACGGCACCGACTCGGGGTCGGTGTCGGCCAGCCGCCCGGTGCGTTCGCCGGACATCGTGGCGCGTTCCACGTAGTGCGCGTCGGCCAGCCGTCCCGAACGCTCCATCGCCCGCCGCACGGTGGGGAACGTACGGCCCAGCTTCATGACCACGGCCGCGTCCGTCCCGGCCAGCCGGGCCGTCAGCTCCTCCTCGGGCAGGGTGCCGGGGAGGATCGTCAGCACCTCCTCGGCCTCCGCGAGGGGCGTACCGAGGCGGGCGGCGGCCGCGCTCACGGAGGTGACGCCGGGGACGACCTCGGTCGGGTAGCGGTCGGCCAGCCGCTTGTGCATGTGCATGTACGAGCCGTAGAAGAGCGGATCGCCCTCCGCGAGGACCGCGACCGTACGGCCTGCGTCGAGGTGCGCGGCCAGGCGGGCCGCCGCGTCGGTGTAGAACTCCTCGAGCGCGCCGCGGTATCCGCCCGGGTGGTCGGTCCCCTCGGTGGTGACGGGGTAGACGAGGGCCTCTTCGATGTGGTCGGCGCGCAGGTGCTCGGCGGCGATGGAACGGGCGATGGAACGGCCGTGGCGCGCGCTGTGGTACGCGATCACGTCGGCGTCCGCGATGACCTGTACGGCCCGTACGGTCATCAGGGACGGGTCGCCGGGCCCGAGCCCGACGCCGTACAGCCTGCCCTTGCCGGTGTCGGCTGCTGCGTGTGCCGTGCCGTCCGTCTGGCCGGTGGCCTCTCTGCGGGCACCGCCGTTCGTCCGGCCGGTGGCCTTCGACTCGCTCATTCTTCCTCGCTCGCAATCGCGTTGAGCGCCGCCGCCGCCATCGCGCTGCCGCCGCGGCGGCCCCGTACGACGAGATGCGGCAGCCGTGCCGGGTGCGCCGCCAGCGCGTCCTTCGACTCGACGGCGCCGACGAAGCCGACCGGCACCCCGATCACCGCGGCCGGGCGCGGGGCGCCCGCCTCGATCAGTTCGAGGAGCCGGAAGAGGGCGGTGGGCGCGTTCCCGATCGCGACCACCGCTCCCTCCATACGGTCGCGCCACAGCTCCAGCGCGGCGGCGCTGCGTGTGGTGCCGAGTTCGGCGGCGAGCGCGGGCACGGACGGCTCGTTGAGGGTGCACACCACCTCGTTGTCCGCGGGCAGCCGCTTGCGGGTCACGCCGCTGGCGACCATCGCCGCGTCGCACAGGATCGGCGCGCCGTCGCGCAACGCCTGCCGCGCGGCGGCCACCACGCCCGGCGAGTGGCCGAGGTCGCGCACGAGGTCGACCATGCCGCAGGCGTGGATCATCCGCACCGCGACCTGGGCGACGTCGGACGGGAGCCCCGCGAGATCGGCCTCCGCGCGGATGGTGGCGAAGGACTGGCGGTAGATCGCGGCGCCGTCCTTCTCGTAGGGGAGGGGCGGGTCCTCGTACGACATGGTCCGTTCGCTCATCTCGGTGTGGTGCTCGGCCGGTTCGGGGTGGTGCGTGGGGTGGGTGCTCACGGCGTCACCGCGGGGCTTCCGTCGTACGCGCCGCTGCCATGGCGGCGGACAGGCGCGCCGGGTCGGTCACGGCGGTGTGCAGCCGTACGCCGGCGGGAGCGGAGGCGGCTGGGCCGGCGCCGCGGGTCGCGGTGATGTCGTAGCCGAGGGGCGTCGCGACGACGTCCACCCAGTCGCCGCTCTGCGGGTGGCCGCAACGGCGTTCGCAGCCCGACCAGTACACGGGGAGCGGTTGGCCGCCCCGGGTGCCGACATCTGTACGGGGGGTGGCTGCGGTGGCGTGGGCGGCGTGCGCGCGTACGTCCGTACGGGACTTGGCGCAGCCCGGCTGCCCGGCGCAGGCACCGACGCCGTACAGGGGCGCGTCCGGGCCGGTGACCAGCCCGGCGGCGGCGAGCTCCGCGAGCCGGTCGCCTGCGGTCGGGGCCGGGAGGCCCGGGAGGCCCGGGAGGACGACGCTGCGCCACGGGGTCACGTGCAGCCGGTCGTCGCCGTCACGTTCGGCGGTGTTCGCGAGCAGCCGCCACTGGGCGGTGGTGAGCCGCCCGAGGGGGGCGGCGACGCACAGGGCGGTGCGGGTGGAGGGAGCGGGGGCGGGGTGTTCGCCGGGGGTGGGGCCGTGCGCGTCGTGGGGTGCGGGGAGAAGGGCTTCCGTTTCCGATTCCGCTTCGGCTTCTGCTTCGGGTTCTGTGCGCGGGGTGTCCGCGGCGAACCGTTCGGCGACGGCGCGGGCCAGGAGGGCGGCGGCGCCGGGCAGTTCCCGTATGCGCCAGCAGGGTGTGCCGCTGTCGCGGACGGCGGCGAGGAAGAGTTCGGCGGCGGAGAGGGCGGCGCGGGGTGCTTCTTGGGCGGATACGGGGAGCGTGACCGTTTCGTCGTGTGCGTCCGGGCCGATCCGGAGGAGCGCGTCGGACGTACTGCGTGCGATGACCGTCACATCGGCGCCGAGCGCCGCCACGTCTCCCCGCCCGTCGTCACACGCGAACAGGAAACGGCCCGACAGCGCGGCGGCGGCCTCGCTGGCGCAGAGCAGCCGGTCCAGTTGCCGCACCCAGGGCAGCACGTCGGAGCGCCCCCGTCCGTCGCGGCCGGAGAGCGGCGAGGCGACGATGTTCCGTACGCGCTCGTGGCGGGGGGAGGGGAGCAGCCCGATGGCGGAGAGTGCGTTCGCGAGTTCGCGACCGCATGCGTCGGGATGGCCCCGGTTCTGGCCGAGGCCGCGGAGCTGTACATTGCCGCGGGAAGTGAGGTGCAGGGTTCCGTCACCCTGCTGGTCTGCCGCGTCCGCCAGTGCGTGCGCCTGGCGAACGGTCAACAGGCCCCCGGGTATCCGTACGCGGGCGAGCGCGCCGTCGTCCGCCATGTGCAGCCGCAACGTGCCTGGGCAGGCGTCGTCGCGGTCCCGGCGGGAGGGCGTCTCCCGGAGCGGGGGTTGTCTCCTATACACATCT
>NZ_CP031320.1:7940761-7956666 GCF_003355155.1 Streptomyces armeniacus
AAAAAAAAAAAATCCATCCACTATCTCCACTCCCCCACACCTTCTCATCATGGCCGTTGGTCGAGATGCCTGCGGTGTCGGCGGATGCGTTGGCGTATGTGATGTACACGTCGGGTTCGACGGGTGTGCCCAAGGGTGTGGCGGTCACGCATCGTGCGGTGGTGGGGCTGGCGCGGGACGCGCGGTTCTGCGGTGGTGCGCACGAGCGGGTGCTGCTGCATTCGGCGCAGGCCTTCGACGCGGCGACATTCGAACTGTGGGCGCCGCTCCTGGGCGGGGGCACGGTGGTGGTGGCGCCGCCGGGGAAGCTGGACGCCTCCGTCCTGGCCGAGGTCGTCGCCGAACACCGGGTGAGCGCCCTCTGGTTGACCGCGGGGCTGTTCAAGGTCGTCGCGGACGAGCGGCCCGACTGCCTGTCCGGCGTGGCGGAGGTGTGGACGGGCGGTGATGTCGTCTCCCCGGCCGCCGTGGAGCGCGTACGTGCCGCCTGCCCCGGGCTCAAGGTCGTGGACGGGTACGGGCCGACGGAGACCACCACCTTCGCGACCTGCTTCCCCATCCCCGAAGGCCCCGCTCCGGAACCGGTGCCGATCGGCCGTCCGATGGACGGTATGCGGGTCTACGTGCTGGACGGGGCGCTGCGTCCCGTACTGCCGGGTGTGGCGGGGGAGTTGTACATCGGTGGTGCGGGCCTGGCGCGCGGCTACGCCGGGCGTCCGGCCCTGACGGGTGAGCGCTTCGTGGCGTGCCCGTTCGGGGAGCCCGGTGAGCGGATGTACCGGACCGGGGACGTGGTGACGTGGGGTCCGGACGAGGGCCTGGTGTTCCAGGGCCGCGCCGACTCCCAGGTGAAGATCCGCGGCTTCCGCATCGAACCCGCCGAGATCGAGACGGCACTCGCCGCCCACCAGGGCGTCGCCCACGCCGTCGTCACCTGGAACGAGGACCAGCTCGGCGAACGCCGCCTCGTCGGCTACGTCGTACCCAGCGACGACGCCGCCGACACGGCCGTCGCCGAGGAGCAGGTCGACGAGTGGGAGCAGATCTACGACCAGGTCTACTCCGCCTCCGAGGCCGCCTGGGGCGAGGACTTCACCGGCTGGAACTCCAGCTACACCGGACGCCCCATCCCGCTCGCCGAGATGGCCGAGTGGCGGGACGCCGCCGTCGACTGCATCACCTGCTGGGCGCCGCGCCGCGTCCTCGAACTCGGCGTCGGCACCGGCCTGCTCATGTCCCGGATCGCCGCCGGCGTGGACGAGTACTGGGGCACCGACATGTCCGCCGCCGTCATCGACCGGCTGCACGGACAGGTCGCCGACGCCGGCCTCGCCGACCGCGTACGGCTGCGGCACCAGAACGCCGACGACATCACCGGGCTGCCCCGCGAGCACTTCGACATCGTCGTGCTCAACTCCGTCGTCCAGTACTTCCCGGACCCCGGCTACCTCGACCACGTGCTCGCGCAGGCCATGGCGCTGCTCGCGCCCGGCGGCCGCATCCTCGTCGGCGACGTGCGGAACGCGGCCTCGCTGAAGCTGTTCCGCACCGGCGTGCAGCGTGCCCTGCACCCCGAGTCGCAGCCCTCCGTCACCCGCGCCGCGGTCGCCCGCGCCATCCTGATGGAGAAGGAACTCGTCCTCGACCCCGAGTGGTTCACCCGCTGGGCCGAGCGGCACGGCGCAGGCGGTGTCGACATCCGGCTCAAGCCGGGCCGCCCGCACAACGAGCTCACCCGGCACCGCTACGAGGTCGTGCTGCACAAGTCGCCCGACGGCGCCCGGCACCTCGCCGGGCTGCCCGAGCTGTCCTGGGGGCTCCAGGCCGACTCCCTCGCCGACCTCGCGGACCACTTCCGGTCGCCGGAGAACGGCCCGGTGCGGGTCGTACGCATCCCCAACGCGCGGCTCACCGGCGAGGTCGCCGACGCGGCGGCCGCCGACATCGCGTCGCCCGCCGCCGTACCGGGCCCGCCGCTCGACCCGCAGGACCTGCGTGCCTGGGCGGCCGAGCACGGCTGGGGCGCGGCCCTGACCTGGAACGCGACCGCCGCCGAGTGCTTCGACGCGGTGCTCTTCCCGGCCGGGCCCGTCGCGGGTGAGCCGCTGACCGGCGTGTATGTGCCCGCGGGCCGCGGCGAACGCGCGCTCGCCAACGAACCGGCCGCGGCCGGCCGTATCGGCACCCTCGTCGGCGGGCTCCGCGGCTACCTGCGCGACCGGCTGCCCGAGCACATGGTGCCCGCCACGGTCGTCGCCATCGCCGAGGTGCCGCTGACGGCCAACGGCAAGCTCGACCAACGGGCCCTGCCTGCCCCGGACTTCGCCCGCTCCGCGACCGGACGCGCCCCGCGTACGCCGCAGGAGGAGGCGCTGTGCGGGCTGTTCGCCGAGGTGCTGGGCCTGGACCGCATCGGCATCGACGACGACTTCTTCAGCCTCGGCGGCCACTCGCTGCTCGCGACCCGCCTCGTCAGCCGCATCCGCGCGGCACTGAACGTCGAGGTGCCGATCCGCGTGGTGTTCGAGGCGCCCACCGTCGTGCAGCTGATCGAGCACCTGTCGGCGGGTGCCGTACGCGTACGGCCGCCGCTGCGCCGCGCCGAGGAGCGGCCCGAGCGGATACCGCTGTCGTTCGCGCAGCGCAGGCTGTGGTTCATCGACAAGTTCGAGGGCCCGTCCGCCACGTACAACGCGCCGTTCCCGCTGCGGCTCACCGGCGAGCTCGACGCCGCCGCGCTGGAACAGGCGGTGCGTGACGTGGTGGCGCGGCACGAGAGCCTGCGCACGGTGTTCGCCGAGGACGACCGCGGTGTGCCGTACCAGCGGGTGCTGGCTGCCGACGCGGTCAGCCTGGAGATGCCCGTACGGCAGGTCGCGCCCGGCGAACTGGCCGACGCCATGGCCGAGGTGGCCTCCCACCCGTTCGACCTGGCGACGCAGATCCCGATCGGCGCCACGCTGCTGCGGCTCGGGGAGCAGGAGCACGTCCTCGTGCTGCTGATCCACCACATCGCCAGCGACGGCACCTCCATGGCGCCGCTCGCCCGCGACCTGGCCGCCGCCTACGCCGCCCGCTGCGGAGGCGCGGCACCGGGCTGGCCGGAGCTGTCCGTGCAGTACACGGACTACACGCTGTGGCAGCGTGAGCTGCTCGGCGACGAGGACGACCCGGACAGCGTGCTGTCCGGACAGATCGCCTACTGGCACGGCGAACTGGCCGGGGTGCCGCAGCCGCTGCGGCTGCCCACCGACCGGCCCCGGCCGCCGGTGGCCTCGCACGAGGGCGCCGTCGTCGAGTTCTCCCTCGACCCCGGCACCGTGGCCGCCGTCGAGGCGCTCGCGCAGGAGCACGGCGCGACCGTCTCGATGGTCCTCGAAGCCGCGCTCGCCGTCCTGCTGCACGGACTCGGCGGCGGCGACGACCTGACCATCGGGTCGCCCATCGCCAACCGCACCGACGAGGGCCTCGCCGACCTGGTGGGCTTCTTCGTCAACACGTGGGTGCTGCGCGCCGACCTGTCCGGCAACCCGCCGTTCGCGGAACTGCTCGACCGGGTACGCGACAGCTCCCTCGCCGCGTACGACAACCAGGACGTGCCCTTCGAGCGCCTGGTGGAGATCCTCAACCCGGAGCGCTCCACCGCGTACTCGCCGCTGTTCCAGGTGATGTTCGCCTGGCAGAACTTCGCGCGGAAGGACTTCACGCTGCCCGGACTGCGCGTCGAGTTCGAGCAGGTGCGCACCGAGACCGCGAAGTTCGACATGTTCTTCAACATGGCCGACCTGCCCGGCCGCGGCGTCCTCGGCAACCTCGAGTACGCCACCGACCTCTTCGACCGCGAGACCGCCGAGACCATCGCCGACCGCTTCGTGCGCCTCGTCGCCACCCTGGCCGACGACCCCGCACTCCGGGTCGGAGCGGTGGACCTGCTGGATGCGGGGGAGCGGGAGCGGGTGCTGGTGGAGCTGGCGGGTGGTGTGGCGGTGCGGCCGGAGGTGTCGGTTGCGGGGTTGGTGGAGCGTTGGGCGGTGTCGTCGCCGGGTGCGGTGGCCCATACCCCCCACAAAAACAGGGGGCGGGGTATCAACATATCTGGCGTTGACTTTTAGCACGCTGTTGAGTTCTCAAAGAACGGACGCTTCCATCGGACCCGTTTCACCGGGACCCTCCGGGCGCTCCCCTTCGTGTTCCTCTACGTTAGCGGGTTCCTTCCCCGGATTCCAAATCGGGGTTTTCCCGAGACGATTTCGGCATGCCGGAAACGCCCCTGCGGAAGGGAGACCGTACTGCGTAGTGGATGCCATCAGACGAAAACAGCCCGACAAAAGACTGGAGTCACATGACAGCGGGATTCGCTGCTCCGGACCAGCACGGTCCGGCGGCAACCCGGAGGACACTACGGACCCTCGAAGATCGTGTCAACTGGAGTGATCATCGAAGTCCGGGAAGGCCCCGCGTGTCAGTCCAGGTCCTTCAGCCGGCCGCCCGCGTCCGGCTGTGCGTCCTCCACTCGGCGCAGGAGCCGGGTCAGCAACTCCCCGAGTACGCCGCGCTCTTCACCGGACAGGTCGCACAGCAGGCTTTCCTCGAAGACCGACGCCTGGCGCATCACCTGGAGCCACTTCTCGCGGCCGAGGTCCGTGACGCCGACGATGACGCGGACCCGGTTGTCGGGGTCGCGCTCCCGTGTCACCAGGCCCTCGCCGAGCATGCGGTCGATGCGGTGGGTCATCGCGGCCGGTGTCAGGCCGAGGCGTTTGGCGATGGTGCCGGGCCAGAGCTGGTACGGCTCGCCCGCCATGACGAGTTCCTTCAGCACCTCCCACTCCGAGCTGCTCAGGCCCAGCGTCGCGAGCTGGCGCCCGTACGCGACGGCCATCCGCCGGTCGAGCCGGCTGATGGCGTTCACGACCTTCTCCACCTGGGGGTCCAGGTCGCGGTACTCGCGCTGGTAGATCGCGATCTGCTCGTCGAGGGACGGCTGGAGCTCCGGCATGCCGGGAGTATGCCACGGAACCGATTAGCCTCGAAGGCTTGCTCTGTGTACTCTTTAGTGTCGAACTTTAGCTTTGAACTCTTGGGCCCTGCGGCGGCCGGCAACGCCACCGCAGGGCCCCATTGACGACCTAGGAAGGTGAGTGTGACCACCGCGATGGGCGCGACCCTGCGCCGTATCCAGCTCGGGAACGCCCTGGCGGCGTTCGGCAGCGGCTTCACCGTCCCGTACCTCTTCCTCTACGTGGCGCAGGTGCGGGATCTCGGGGCGACCACGGCGGGTGCCGTGCTCGCCGCGTTCGCCGCCGCCGCGCTGTTCGTACTGCCCCTCGTCGGCCGGGTGATCGACCAGCGGGGCCCGATGCCGGTGGCCATGGGCGGCGTCGCCGCCGCGTCCAGCGGCGCGCTCGGGCTGGGGATGGCGAGCAGCGGGCCGTCGGTGCTGGCGGCTGCCGCACTGATGGGCGCGGGAGTCGCGGTGATCCAGCCCGCGCTGGCCACGATGATTGTGTGGTGCTCGACGACGGCTACGCGGTCGCGCGCGTTCGCCACCCAGTTCTTCCTCAACAACCTGGGGATGGGCGTGGGCGGCCTGCTCGGCGGTCAGATCGTGGACAAGCACCGGCCGGGGACGTTCACGACGCTGTTCTGCGTCGAGTCCGTCATGTTCCTGGTGCTGGCGGGTGTGCTGCTCACCGTGAAGCTGCCGAAGGCCGTGAGCATGGACGCGTCGCTGCCCGGCGAGGCCGGGGCACCGCGCGGCGGCTTCCGTCAGCTGGTGTCCCACCGGGCGATGCTGCTGCTGTGCGTCATGGGGTTCGTGCTGTTCTTCACCTGCTACGGGCAGTTCGAGTCGGGGCTGCCGGCGTACGGCGTCGAGGTCACCGGAATATCGACGTCCACCCTCGGTGTGGCCCTCTTCGCGAACACCGCGGTGATCGCACTCGCACAGTTCGTCGTGCTGCGGCTGGTCGAGGGCAGGCGCCGGAGCCGGGTCGTGGCGCTGGTCGGGCTGGTCTGGACGGTGGCGTGGCTGGCAGCCGGGTTCTCCGGGCTGGTGCCCCACGTGCAGGCGGTGGCGACGGCGCTGCTGATCTCGACGTACATGCTGTTCGGTCTCGGTGAGGCGATGCTCTCGCCGACGGTCGCCCCGCTCGTCGCGGACCTGGCGCCGAGCCGGATGGTCGGGCAGTACAACTCGGCGTTCGCTCTGGTGAAACAGCTGGGGGTCGCGGTGGGCCCCGCTGTGGGCGGCCTGATGGCCGCTCAGGGCGCGTACGTGGCGTACGTCACGCTGCTCGTCGCCTGCTCGCTCGGCATCACCGTGCTCGCGTTCTGGCTGGGGCGGCACCTCACCCCGGCGCAGGACAATCCGCTGCGGGCAGCCAAGGCCGCGGTGCCTGCCACGGCCGTGGAGCGGCCGGTGCCGGTGGCGACGTGACCACCGTCGTCAGCCGCGGCGCGGCCGCCGCCACCGGTCGCCCGTCCTCGTCACCGGACGGACTCAAGGCCCGTCCTCGTCACCGGACGGGTTCAAGGCCCGTCCGGCAGCGCGAACTCGCACCACACTGCCTTGCCCCCGCCGGGCGTACGCCGTGAGCCCCAGGTCGAGGCGATCGTGGCGACGATCGAGATGCCCCGCCCCGCCTCGTCCACCGGCTCCGCGCGGCGGCGGCGCGGCAGATGGTCGTCGCCGTCGGTGACCTCGATGGTGAGCCGCCGGTCCGTACGGCGCAGCCGCAGGCGCATGGGCGGGGTGCCGTGCTGCAGGGAGTTGGCGACGAGCTCGCTGGCCGCGAGGACGCCGAGGTCGTGCAGCTCCGTGGGGAACCGCCAGGAGGCGAGCACGCCGGAGGCGAAGGCCCGTGCGCGCGGTGCGGCCTCGGTGCCGCCGAGCAGGTCCAGCGAGGCGCCGCGGAACAGCTCCGCCTCGTGTCCCGTACGGGCAGGGTGCTGGAGGACGAGGACGGCGACGTCGTCGTCGTGTTCGGCGGTGATGCGCATCGCCCGCAGCAGCCGGTCGCAGATGACCTGCGGGCTGCCGGTCGCGCCCGCGAAGGCGCGTTCGAGTGCGGCGATGCTGTCGTCGATGTCGGCGTCGCGGCGCTCGACGAGTCCGTCGGTGTAGAGGACGGCGGTGGCGCCCTGCTCGAGCGGAACGGAACCGGAGGTGTGCATCCAGCCGCCGGTGCCCAGGGGCGGACCGGTCGGCTCGGCGGTCGCGTGGACCGTGCCGTCGGCGTCCCGGACAAGAATCGGAAGGTGTCCGGCCGACGCGTAGTTGAGCCGGCCCTCGCTCGGGTCGTGCACGGCGTAGACGCAGGTGGCGATCTGGCTCGCGTCGATCTCGGAGGCGAGCCCGTCGAGCAGCTGCAGCACCTCGTGCGGCGGGAGGTCGAGCCGGGCGTACGCGCGCACGGCCGTACGCAGCTGGCCCATGACGGCGGCGGCGCGCACGCCGCGGCCCATGACGTCACCGATGACGAGTGCCGTACGGCCGGCGCCGAGGGTGATGACGTCGTACCAGTCGCCGCCGACGGCCGCGTCCGTACCGCCCGGCTGGTATGTGGCGGCGACGCGGAGATCGTCGGGCTGCTCCAACTCCTGCGGGAGCAGGCTGCGTTGCAGCGTGACGGCGGCCTCGCGCTGGCGGCGTTCGCTGGAGCGGAGCCGCTCGGCGGACTCGACCTGGTCGGTGACGTCGGCGGCGAAGATCAGGACGCCGGCGGCCTCGGTGGTGGTGATGGGCGTGCAGGTGAAGGTGTAGTACCCGGTGCGCGAGCGGCCCTGCACGCGGCGGGACTTGACGGTGCGGGGGCGGCCGCTGCGCAGCACCTGGTCCATGAGGGGCAGCAGGCCGAGCTCGTCCAGTTCGGGGAGCGCGGTGCGGGCCGGGGCGCCGGGGGTGCGGGGACCGAAGACCTGGGCGTAGGCGTCGTTGACGTACGCGATGCGGTGGTCGGCGCCGTAGACGACGGCGGCGAGGGCGGGCACCTGGCCGAGGAGGTCGTGGACGGAGATCGCGTCGATGCTGCGGGTGACGCCCACACCCCGCACGCCTGGACGGCCACCACCGCCTCACCCGGCCCCGGATCCGGCACCACCACCGTCTCCACCCGCACCGGCTCATCCCGACCCGGAGCCACCAACCCACGAACACGCTGCACCATGATTACGCGCCCTCCTTGAGCACTTGTGTGATCAACGTGCGCTGGCTCTCGGTGAGCCGGGGATCGGCGCAGTATGCCGTCACGCCGTCGCACTCGATCTCGTAGTGGAAACCGTCCGGCACGCCCAGCGGGCGTTCCGTACGGCCCTCCGCCAGCGCGTCCCGGGCCAGCGCCATCAGCCGTTCGGCGTCCGGGTGACCCAGTGTGTCGAGTGTGGCGCGACGGGTCAGCCCGCCGAAGCCACCGGTCCGGATGACGGTGATACGCATGGCACCATCCTCGCGCGCTGCGGCGTCGGCCGCACGGTGTCGTCGTAACGGCGGCGTACCGTACGGCTGTACGCCGTACGGTACGCCGCCGTTCGTGCGGCCTTACGGGCGGATCACCCTACGGGCTGTGCCTCCCCGGAGTCCCCGGGTCCCTCGGCCGCCGCCGATTGGGCCACCTGCACGCCGACCGCCGCCCAGGACTCGCGTACGGCGGTCTCCTCCTCGCCGCTGCCGTAGCGCTCCCGCGCGGCGCCGACGGTGGCGGCGGCGAACGCCGCGAAGTCCGCGTCCGGCTTGAGTTTCCCGCCGGTCAGCGTGTCGTACCAGATGCGGCCCGCCCGTTCCCAGGCGTGGCCGCCGAGAGCGGTCGCGAGCTGGTGGAAGGCGTGGTTGGGGATGCCGGAGTTGATGTGCACGCCGCCGTTGTCGGAGGAGGTGTTCACGTAGTCGTCCATGTGGGCGGGCTGCGGGTCCTTGCCGAGGACGTCGTCGTCGTACGCGGTGCCCGGCGCCTTCATCGAACGCAGCGCCACACCCTCCACCTTGTCCGTGAACAGCTCCGCGCCGATCAGCCAGTCCGCCTGCTCGGCGGTCTGGCCCAGCTCGTACTGCTTGATGAGCGAGCCGAAGACGTCCGAGACGGACTCGTTGAGCGCCCCGGACTGGCCGAGGTACTCGAGGTTGGCGGTGTACTGCGTGACGCCGTGCGTGAGTTCGTGCCCGATGACGTCCATGGCGAGGGTGAAGTCGCGGAAGACCTCGCCGTCTCCGTCGCCGAAGACCATCCGCTCGCCGTCCCAGAACGCGTTGCCGTACTTCTCGCCGTAGTGCACGGTCGCGTCCAGGGGCAGCCCGGCGCCGTCGATCGAGTCGCGGGCGAAGGCGGCGAGGAACAACTCGAACGTGGCACCGAGTCCCGTGTACGCGCGGTTGACGCTGGCGTCCTTGACCGGCTTGGCGCCCTCCGCGCGCACCTTCCTGCCCGGCAGTTCCTCCTTGCCGCGGGCGTCGTAGATGGTGCGGCGCGGCTTCGGCTCCTCGTCGGCGGGGCGGCGCGGGCCCGGCGGAGCCGCCAGCCCGCGCACGGTGGTGATCCGGCGGCGCGTGCGCTGCGCCGCGTCCCGTTCCAGGGTGCGCCGGGCGGGCTCGGCGAACACCGGGTCGTCCAGGCGCGCGAGATGGTCCAGGAGGTGCGGCGGAACGATCCCGCAGCGGACCGGGTGGCCCGGGCGGCCCGGCTGGCTCTGGCCTGTGTCCATGACTGGGTCCATACCCGGCAATGTGGCACTGGGTCATCGCGCTGTCACTCCCCGCTGCGATGATTCACGAAATGGGGTTGTGTCCGGAATCAAGGACTTGTGGCGTCCCGCATAGTGATACGCCCCGGGCGCGTAGAGGCGCGGTCGGTTACGGTGTGGACATCATGCGCTTCGGGCTGCTCCTCCTTAGCTGCCGCGGCGAGGGTCTGTAGTCGTACGGCCGACCCCCTCCCCGCGGAGACCGGTGCTGCCTTCGTCGGCCCTCAGCCACCAGCTCACAGGAGCCCCGCGCATCATGACGTCATCTGATTCCTCCCGTTCCGCCCGCCCCGCGCCGCCTGCCGCAGGCGAGGACGGCGCGGCCGCGCGCCGCGTGAAGCCCGCGACGCCGCTCACCGCCGCGACCGTACGCCAGCGTCCGTCCGGTATGCCCGTTCACCGGTACGGCCCGTACGAAGCCGTCGACATCCCCGACCGCACCTGGCCCGAGAAGCGCATCACGCAGGCGCCGCGCTGGCTGTCCACCGATCTGCGGGACGGCAACCAGGCGCTGATCGACCCGATGTCCCCCGCCCGCAAGCGGGCCATGTTCGACCTGCTGGTTTCGATGGGCTACAAGGAGATCGAGGTCGGCTTCCCGTCGTCCGGGCAGACCGACTTCGACTTCGTGCGGTCGATCATCGAAGAGGGCGCCATCCCCGAGGACGTGACGATCTCCGTCCTCACCCAGGCCCGCGAGGAGTTGATCGAGCGCACCGTCGAGTCGGTGCGCGGCGCGCACCGGGCGACCGTGCACCTGTACAACGCGACCGCGCCCGTCTTCCGCCGTGTGGTCTTCCGCGGCTCCCGCGACGAGGTGCGGCAGATCGCGGTGGACGGCACGCGGCTGGTCATGGAGTACGCCGAGAAGCTGCTGGGGGACGAGACGGTCTTCGGCTACCAGTACAGCCCGGAGATCTTCACCGACACCGAGCTGGACTTCGCACTGGAGGTCTGCGAGGGCGTGATGGACGTCTGGCAGCCCGAGGAGGGCCGCGAGATCATCCTCAACCTGCCCGCCACCGTGGAGCGTTCGACGCCCTCCACGCACGCCGACCGCTTCGAGTGGATGTCCCGCAACCTGTCCCGGCGCGAGCACGTCTGCCTGTCGGTGCACCCGCACAACGACCGCGGCACCGCCGTCGCCGCCGCCGAGCTGGCGCTGATGGCCGGCGCGGACCGGATCGAGGGCTGCCTGTTCGGGCAGGGCGAACGGACCGGCAACGTCGACCTGGTGACCCTGGGCATGAACCTGTTCTCGCAGGGCGTCGATCCGCAGATCGACTTCTCGCGCATCGACGAGATCAAGCGCACCGCCGAGTACTGCAACCAGATGGAGGTGCACGCCCGGCACCCGTACGTCGGCGACCTCGTCTACACCGCCTTCTCCGGCTCCCACCAGGACGCCATCAAGAAGGGCTTCGAGGCGATGGAGGCCGGCGCGGCGGAGCAGGGCACCACGGTGGACGCGATCGAGTGGGCCGTGCCGTACCTGCCCATCGACCCGAAGGACGTGGGGCGTTCGTACGAGGCCGTGATCCGCGTCAACTCGCAGTCCGGCAAGGGCGGCATCGCGTACGTGCTCAAGAACGACCACAG
Organism: Streptomyces armeniacus; assembly: GCF_003355155.1. Lineage (NCBI taxonomy): Bacteria > Bacillati > Actinomycetota > Actinomycetes > Kitasatosporales > Streptomycetaceae > Streptomyces > Streptomyces armeniacus. Next base: position 7,952,096 of record NZ_CP031320.1, read on the forward strand.
CCTGGCCCTGCCGCGGCGCATGCAGGTCGAGTTCTCGAAGATCATCCAGGGGATGACCGACGCCGACGGCGGCGAGGTCACGCCGGAGGCGATCTGGGCGGCGTTCCAGGACGAGTACCTGCCCGTGCCGGACGGCAGCTGGGGCCGTATCGCCCTGCGCAGCGCGCAGACCTCGACCACCAGCGAGGGGCAGGACGCGCTCACCGTCGAGGCCGTGGTGGACGGCCGGGACACGGTGCTGACCGGCACCGGGAACGGGCCGCTGGCGGCATTCGTGGACGCGCTGCGCAGCGCCGTGCACGCGGACGTACGGGTGTTGGACTACGTCGAGCACACGATGAGCGAGGGCGCGGGCGCGGAGGCCGCGGCGTACATCGAGTGCGCGATCGGCGACAAGGTGCTGTGGGGCGTGGGCATCGACGGGAACATCGTGCGCGCCTCGATCAAGGCCGTCATCTCGGCGGTCAACAGGGCGGAACGCGACTGACACGCCCGGGGCATGTGCCCCGGTCACGAGGCCGGTTGTCGCGCCCCGCTCGTACGGCATGTGCCGTGCGTGCGGGGCGCGTTCTGTTGGTAGCTTGACGTGTTCACGTAGCGGGGCGGGAGTTGACGAGGTGTCGCCCGCCCCGCTACGTGAACACGTCAAGCTACCAACCCCGCCGACCCCGCCGCGGCGGTCGCCCACCTCACCCCCGAGCTGTGGGCGCGCGCCAACCGGCTCCTCGTACGGAAGGCGCTCGCCGAGTTCGCGCACGAGCGGCTCCTCGAGCCCGTACGGCTGCCGGACGGCCGGTACGCCGTGCGCGGCGACGACGGCAGCACCGAGTACCGCTTCGCGGCCAGGCGCCTGTCGCTGGACCACTGGCACATCGACCCGGAAAGCATCACCCGGCACGCCAGCGCGCCGCACGGCGAGGACACCGGCGCCAGCGACGGCGACGGCGACGGCGACGGCTCGGACGCCGAACTGCCGCTGGACGCCCTCGACCTGGTCATCGAGCTCCGTACGGCGCTCGGTCTGAGCGAGCAGGTGCTCCCGGTCTATCTGGAGGAGATCAGCTCCACCCTGTCCGGCACCGCGTTCAAGCTCGCCGCTCCCCCGGTGGACGCGGCCGAGCTGGCCCGTTCCGGTTTCCAGGCGGTCGAGACGGGGATGACCGAGGGCCACCCGTGCTTCGTCGCGAACAACGGCCGCCTCGGCTTCGACATCGCCGAGTACCACGCGTACGCGCCCGAGGCCGCGACCCCCGTACGGCTGATCTGGCTGGCCGCGGACCGCGCGCACGCCACGTTCACGGCGTCCGCCGGGCTCGACCACGACACGCTGCTCCGCGCCGAGCTCGACCCCGCCACCCTCGACCGCTTCGCGGACCGCATGACCGAACTGGGCCTGGACCTGGCGGACTTCCACCTCATGCCGGTGCATCCGTGGCAGTGGTGGAACAAGCTGTCGGTGACGTTCGCCGCCGAGGTCGCGCAGCGCCGCCTCGTCTGCCTGGGATACGGGGACGACGAGCATCTCGCGCAGCAGTCGATCCGTACTTTCTTCAACACCAGCGAACCGTCCCGGAACTATGTCAAGACGGCGCTCTCCGTCCTCAACATGGGCTTCGTACGCGGCCTCTCCGCCGAGTACATGAAGGCCACCCCGGCGATCAACGACTGGCTGCACGGGCTCGTCGCCCGCGACGAGGTCCTCCGCGCCACCGGCCTCGCCGTCCTCCGCGAACGCGCCGCCGTCGGCTACCACCCGGCCGCGTACGAGGCCGCCTCCGCCAAGGGGTCGCCGTACCGGAAGATGCTGGCGGCGCTCTGGCGCGAGAGCCCCGTACCGCTGCTGGAGCCCGGCGAACGGCTGGCCACCATGGCGTCGCTGCTGCACGTCGACCGCGACGGCGGCTCGTTCGCCGCGGCCCTCATACGGGAGTCCGGTCTCGACCCGGCGGAGTGGCTGCGCCGCTACCTGGACACGTACCTCACGCCGCTGCTGCACTGCTTCTACGCGTACGAGCTGGTGTTCATGCCGCACGGCGAGAACGTGATCCTCGTACTGGACGAGCACGGCGCCCCGCGGCGGGCGGTCTTCAAGGACATCGCCGAGGAGATCGCCGTCATGAGCCCGGACACGCCGCTGCCGCCGGAGGCCGAGCGCATACGCGCGGAGGTGCCGGAGGACATGAAGGTGCTGTCGCTCTTCACGGACGTCTTCGACTGCTTCTTCCGCTTCCTCAGCGGCATCCTCACCACGGACGGCGTCCTCGACGAGGACACGTTCTGGGCGGCGGTCGCGGACTGCGTCACCGGTTACCAGAAGTCGGCGCCGCACCTGGCCGACCGCTTCGAGCGGTACGACCTGTTCACCGACCGCTTCGCGCTGTCCTGCCTCAACCGGCTGCAGCTGCGCGACAACCAGCAGATGGTCGACCTGCAGGACCCGGCGGGCGGGCTCCAGCTGGTGGGGACGCTGGAGAACCCGATCGCGCGCTTCCGCTGACGAGCGGGGCCGGGCCCGTGAGCGGGCTGGGGGCGGCACGGAACAGGGGGGTGCCGCCCTCAGCCCAGACGCTCAGTCCCGCTCGGGGTCCTCCGCGTCCGTGTCAGCGTCCGCGTCGGGCGCGTCCTCGTCCGCTGCGTCCTGGCCTACGTCCTCGGCCTCAACTTTGTCTTCGTCTTCGTCTTCGTCCAGGGCGTCGAGGAACTCCACGCCGTCCAGCTCGGCCAGCCGGTCCGACGCGTCCGTGACACCGCTCTGGTCTGCCTCGAGCGCCTTCGCGAACCACTCGCGGGCCTCGCTCTCGCGCCCGACCTCCAGCAGCACGTCCGCGTACGCGTACCGCAGCCGCGCCGACCACGGCTGTACGGAGTTGGACGCCAGCTCGGAGCTCTGCAGCGTGACGACGGCGGCCTCGGCCTGGCCCATGTCGCGGCGGGCGCCGGCGGCCACGAGCCGCATCTCGACCTGGCCCGCCTTGTCGAGCTTCTGCACCTCCGGCTCACCGGCCATCGCCAGCGCGCGCTCGGGACGGCCGATGCCGCGCTCGCAGTCGGCCATCACGGGCCACAGCTGCACGCCGCCGGTCATCCGGCGGGCGGCCCGGAACTCGGCCAGCGCCTCGGCGTACTTGCCGACGCCGTACGCCGCGAACCCCGCCGTCTCCCGCACCGCGGGCACGCGGGAGGCCAGCCGCAGGGCGACCTTGGCGTACGCGTACGCCTGCTCCGGGTCCTCGTCGATGAGACGGCCGACCATCACCAGGTTCTTCGCGACGTCGTCGGCCAGGCCCTTGGGCAGGCTCATCAGCTCCTGCCGTACGTCCTTCTCGATGTCCTCCCCCGTGACGTCCTCGGGGATGGGCAGACGGCGCAACGGCTCACGGTCCGGCCGACGGTCGTCGCGCCGGTCCCGGCCGCCCCGCGCGTCACGGCGGTCGCCGCCACGTCCCCGGTCGCCGGCGCCCGCGCGGTCGTCGCGCCGGAAGCCACCGCCGCGACGGTCGCCCGCGGAGGCCCCGCGGCGGTCGCCACCTCCACTGCGCCCGCGGTCACGGTCGTCGCGGCCCCGGCCGCCACCGCCACCGCCACCGCCGAACGAGCGCGGTCCGTCCTTGCGGTCGTCCGTACGCCGCGGCCCGCGCGGCCGCTCGTCCCGGCCCCGATCGCGGTCGCGGTCGCGCGAGAACCCCGGCCGCTCTCCGCCCCGGCTCTCGGTACGCGGCCGCTCACTCCGCCCCCGGTCGTCACGGCCCCGGTCACTCCGCGGACGCTCGTCACGCCCGCGATCGCTACGCGCGCGATCGTCACGGCCGCGGTCGCTCCGTCCGCGCTCGTCACGCCCACGGTCGGTACGCGGACGCTCGTCCCGGCCACGGTCACTGCGCGCACGGTCCGGAGTCCGGCCGCCGCCCTGCCCCCGGTCCTGACCTCGGTCCCGGCGGTCGCGGTCACGGTCGCCGCGGTCGCGGTCGTCCCGCTCACGGCTGCGGTCGTCGCGCCGGTATCCCCCACTGCCACGATCACTGTCGCGCCGAGCCGGCTGCGGCCGGTCATCGCCTCGTCGAGGGCCTCCCTGGCCCTGGCGAGGCCGACGCTCGGGCCGGTCGTCGGGTGAGTTCGTGGACATCGACGTGACTCCTGTCTGCGAGCTACTGCAAGCCATTCTCGCGCAGCCGTACAGCGGGTGCGCAGCGAGCGGAAAACAAAAAAGGGCCGTTGGCCCTCAGCGCGTGAACGCTGAGGGCCAACGGCCCATAAAAATTGTTCGGCGGTGTCCTACTCTCCCACACGCTCCCGCATGCAGTACCATCGGCGCAGAAAGGCTTAGCTTCCGGGTTCGGAATGTAACCGGGCGTTTCCCTTACGCTATGACCACCGAAACTCTATTCGGACCCCGAAAAGGGTCCAGAGTCTTAGCGAACAAGCACACTCTTCAATTAATGAGCCTGCTGGTTGTGGTTTCAGAACCAACACAGTGGACGCGAGCATCTGAGGACAAGCCCTCGGCCTATTAGTACCGGTCAACTCCACCCCTCACGAGGCTTCCATATCCGGCCTATCAACCCGGTCATCTC
>NZ_CP031320.1:7959699-7990914 GCF_003355155.1 Streptomyces armeniacus
GCCCATGCCTGCGGCGTGGAACGGCGCCGCACCCACCCCTCCAGTGCCGCCCGCTCCTCCTCCGACAGAATCAACTCGGCCTTCGGCCGCCCAATACGCGCCACCAGGCAACCCTACACATCTGAACGGAATTCCCGACTCAGAAGACTAGGGCGTGTATCGAAAGTGGCTGGTAGCGACCTGTGGGGCATGTTCGAGAATCCGGTGCAACTGCTCGCATCGCGGATCTGTGATGCTGTCCGTTATGGATTCCGAGCCGCGCACTGATCTCGCTCGTCACTATGACCCAGGAGGCTGGTTGGCTCGATTCGCGGGTCGGATGCTTGTGGTCTGTCCGCGATGCGGGGGCCGCGCTCTCGTGATTCCCCAGCCTGGCCTTCCTGATCCCAGATACTTCAGCGAGCTCCTTTTCCAACCGCGTCGACTGGCCTGTGGAGGATGCGGTGCAGTCGCCGACTGGAAGCCTGAGGCGCAGGGGGCTGGGCTGGTCGGCGCGGTGCTGGGTGGTAGTGAGGATCCGTTCTTCCAGCGGCCTCTGTGGCTGCAGACCCGTTGCGCCGGGCACATCTTGTGGGCCTACAACGAGGAGCATGTCGACGAGCTGTCCGCCTATGTCGGGGCGCGATTGCGAGAGCGTGGCGGAGTGCGGCCGACAATGTCGATGTTCGCTCGGCTGCCGGCCTGGATGAAGGCGTCGGATAATCGCGCGGAGGTGCTGGCCGGCCTTGAGACGCTGCGGGCGCTGGCCGAACGAATGGCACCTGCCAACCGCTCCGATGCCGCGCACGGGCGCGGTGACCGTCCCCGAGCGCACAGGAGTATGTACTTCCGCGGCGGCCCTTATGAGTCTTGAAGGACCTGGTCACAGCCATTCGTTGATGGTTGCGATGAGGACGGTTGCCTCGTAGCGGACCGCGAGCTTGTCATATCGCGTGGCGACCGCCCGGTGCCTCTTGAGGCGGTTGATCCCGCACTCGACCGCGTGGCGCTCGCGGTAGTCGACCGGGTCGAAGTAAGGCGGCCGACCGCCGTGGGAGCCGAGCTTCTGGCGGTTGCGCGCCTGGTCGACCTTGTCCGGGATGGTGCAGCGGATCCCACGGCGGCGCAAATAGGAACGGTTTCTGCGGGAGGCGTACGCCTTGTCAGCACGCACCCGATCGGGGCGGACGCGTGGCCTGCCCGGCCCGATGCGGGGCACACGGACCTTCTCCAGCACGGGTTCAAACTGCGGTGAATCCCCGCGCTGCCCGGCCGTGACCACGATTGACATGGGCTTTTGACCTTGCTCGACAGCCAGGTGCAGTTTGGTCGTGAACCCGCCGCGCGAGCGTCCCAGCCCGTGGTCTCCAGGCTCGGTGAACACACCGCCCGGCGGCTCTTTCTGCAGGTCACCCTGCTTGCGAGCCCCGGCCGCATGCTGGTGGGCACGGCAGACCGTGGAGTCGACGCTCAGGTCCCAGACGATCGCGCCCTTCACGTCGGCCAGCGACTGGAGCCGGGTGAGGATCCGGTGCCAGGTGCCGTTCCGTTGCCACCGGCGGAACAGGTCATAGATCCGGTTCCACGGCCCGTACTCGACGGGGACGTCCCGCCACGGGACACCGGTCCGGACTCGGAACCGTATGCCGTCGATCAGCCGCCGCCGAGACCAGACGGGCGGCCGCCCCGCCTTCACCCCTCTCGGCAGCAACGGCTCCAGCACCACCCACTGCTCGTCCGTGAGATCTCCCCGACCCATGAGCCGTGATCATTCACAGCCCAAGATCCACTTTCGATACACGCCCTACCTCGACGCCGGAGTCAGCCCGCGCAAGATCACCATCGGGCTGGCCTTCTACGGGAGGGGCTGGCAGCAGGTCGAAGCGGGCGGCGCCAACGGCGAGTGGCAGGCCGCCAACGGGGCCGCGCCCGGCCAGTTCCAGGAGGAGGCCGGCACCCGCGGCTACCACAACCTGGTCACCAGCGTGCCCAACCTCACCGTGCACCACGACGAGCAGTCCGTGGCCACGTACGGGTACACGGGCGCGGGCGGGCAGTGGTGGTCGTTCGACGACAGCTGGTCCATCGGGAAGAAGGCGGCGTACATCAAGTCGAAGAACCTGCTGGGCGGGATGATCTGGGAGATGTCCGGTGACACACCGAACGGCTCCCTGCTGGGCACCCTGCACAGCGGGCTGGACTGAGCCCGCCGCCCGGTACCCCGGCCCCGGCCCTGGTCCGGCCGGGGCCGTCAGCCCGTCCGGCGCTTGAGAACGGACCGGCGCGGCCGACAGCCGGATGCGGGCCGGCGCACTGAGCGGAGGCCGGCGGCTGGGAGGCCACTGAGCTGTCAGTGGGCCATGAGCCTGTGGCTGTCCGCACGTTGTGCGTAGCCGGGGGCCGTCCTCAAACGCCGGACGGGCTGGAGTGGCGCGGGCACGCGATTTACGCGCCGGGGTGGACGCCGCGCGGGAGGAAGAGGACGGAGTTCACGTAGCGTCGGTGGGGGGCCAGGGAGCGGCGCAGCAGGCCGTCCTCGGCGACGTGCGCGGTGCGCTGCTGGTGGGCGGTGAGATTGAAGTCGGTGAGCGGCAGCCAGTCGTGTGCGGGCAGGACCCAGCCCGTGTACTCGTGCCCGGCGAGGAACGACAGCACCGGCTCCAGCGGCTGGATGCGCACCTCCAACTCGATGAACAGCGCGGGCCGTTCGCGCCGTATCGTGCCCTCCGCGCCGCGCAGTACGGCGAGTTCGCTGCCGTCCACGTCCACCTTCAGCAGGGAGACCTCGGACAGGGCCAGCTCGTCCAGCGGCAGGCAGGGCACGTCCAGGGCCGCGTGGTGGACCTCGCGCCGTACGAGGGACGAGACGCCGCGGTCGCCGCGCCCGTCCGGGGGGAGCCACAGGGTCGCCGTACCGGCGTGGTCGGTGGCGGCGGCCTGCAGGATCTCCACGTTCGGCGGGGTGGTGGCGCGGAGCCGGCGGGCGAGGTGCGGTACGGGCTCGATCGTCACGACGCGTTCGGCGCGCTCGGCCAGGCGGCGGGTCCATGGGCCGTACCAGCCGCCGATGTCGACCGCCGTACCGCCCGTCGGGCAGAAGTCCGCGAGGCGGCGCAGCTCCGGCTCGAAGCGGGGGTACAGGAGGTCCGTCGCCGTGGCGAGTACCCGCGGCGGGATGTGGGGGGCTAGACGGGCGGCGAGAGTCACGAGGGGGGCTCCTCCGGTGCGTTGATGCGTTTGAGGAACTGCGCGTGCTCCTCGTCCGGGACCTGTTCACCCGAAGCGGGCAGGAGCTGCGGTATGCCGTCGACGATGGGGTAGCGGCGGCGCAGCCGCGGGTTGTACAGCACGTCCTCGGGCTGCAGCAGACTGAGCGGGCCCTTGTCGAGAGGGCAGGCGAGGATCTTCAGGAGGGGGTCATCGGGCGACATGCGGGTGGCCTTTCGTGAGGGACGGGGACGTACGGCCGCCCGGTCCGCCGCGGGGTGCGGAGCCGTTGTGGGGGGTGGCGGCGGGAGCGGGGCGCGGAGGCCCGGGCGCGCGCGGGGTGGGCCCGGGGCGCGGGGGGGCCCTGGTCCAGGGCCGGGGCGGGCAGCGACGCCAGCCAAGGACCGGGGGCCCCCCGGCACAGCGGGCAGCCCGCGGCGGCCCAGGACAGCGGGGGGTCCGGGCGGGCGGCGGGCCAGACCCGGCGCCGGCGGCGTACGGCCGCGCACGGCAGATCCTCCAGCGCGGCGTACAGCCGCTCCGGGTGGAAGGGCCGGCGCCGCCGCCACACGACGGTCGCGACGCCCGCCTCGTCCCCCATGCCCGCCGCCACCCTGCCCCTCTCCGCCGCCGCCACGCTGCCCGACGACGCGTACGCAGGTGCCCTCCTCGCCCGGATCTGGAACCCGGACGCGGGCGGCCCCTCGCCCGCCGCCGTACGCGAGGACGGCGTGTACGACGTCTCCGCGGACTTCGCCACCGCGGCCGACCTGTGCGAACAGCCCGACCCCGCCGCCGCGCTGGCCGCGGCGGACGGCCGCCGGGTCGGCTCCCTGGAGGAGCTGCTCGCGGGCTCGGCGGCCCGCCCCGAGACGGCGGACGGGCTGCGGTTCCTGGCGCCCGTCGACCTGCAGCCGGTGAAGGCGGCGGGCGTGACCTTCGCCGTCTCCATGGTGGAGCGGCTGATCGAGGAGCGGGCGCGGGGCAACCCGGAAGCCGCCGCGGAGATCCGTACGGAACTGGGCGGGGTGCTCGGCGGCGACCTGCGCGCCCTGGAGCCGGGCTCCGCGCAGGCGGCCGAGGTCAAGCGGCTGCTGGTGGAACGCGGTGAGTGGAGCCAGTACCTGGAGGTCGGCATCGGCCCGGACGCCGAGATCTTCACCAAGGCGCTGCCCCTGTCCTCCGTCGGCCCGTGCAGCCGCGCCGGGGTGCTGCGCGAGTCGCAGTGGAACAACCCCGAACCGGAGGTCGGCCTCGTCGTCTCCGCCGCCGGCACCGTCGTCGGCGCCACCCTCGCCAACGACATCAACCTCCGCGACTACGAGGGCCGTTCGGCGCTACTCCTGCCCAAGGCGAAGGACAACAACGCCTCGTGCGTGCTCGGCCCCTTCGTCCGCCTCTTCGACGCGGACTTCGGACTCGACGACGTACGGTCCTCCACCGTCCGCCTCGAGGTGTCCGGACCCGAGGGGTACGAGCTGTCCGGCGAGTCCGACCTGGGGGAGATCAGCCGCGACCCGGCCGATCTCGTACGCCAGTTGGGCGACGCGCACCAGTACCCGGACGGCGTGGTGCTGCTGCTGGGCACGATGTTCGCCCCGGTGAGCGACCGCGACGTGCCCGGCGGCGGCTTCACGCACCGTACGGGCGACGTCGTACGGATCTCCGCGCCGCGGCTCGGCACGCTGGCCCACGAGATCGCGTACACCCAGGACTGCGCACCCTGGACCTTCGGTGTGCGCGCGCTGCTGAGCGATCTCGTACGGCGCGGGCTGCCCGTCTGAGAGCCGTCTACCGTCGGGGGCCGGCTCAGGCGCTGCCCCGGCGGCGGATCTCGAAGCCCAGGTCGACTGTGTGCGACTCGGGCTCCGCGCCGCGCATCCGCTGCAGCAGCAGGGTCGCGGCGGCGCGCCCTATGGTGTCGGTCGGCAGCGCCACGGTGGTGAGGCCGGGGCCCAGCAGGCCGGATAGCTCGAAGTCGCCGAAGCCGGTGACGGCGATGTCCTCGGGCACGCGCAGCCCGCGGGACCGGGCCGCGAGCAGCGCGCCGTTGGCGTAGATGTCGGTGGAGAAGACGAGGACGTCGGTGTCGGGGTGCGCGCCCCGGGCGAGTTCGAGCAGCCGCCCGCCGGACTCCAGCGTGAGCGGGTGGTCCGAGGCGTCGACGACCCGCGGCTCGCTGCCCGGCCAGTGCTTCCGCACGGCCTTGAGGTAGCCGTCGAGGCGGCGGTGCGAGCGGTGGTCGCCCTCGATGAGGGAGCCGACGAAGCAGGGCGTGCGGTAGCCGGCGCCGTGCAGGAAGGACACCATCTCGTACATGGCGTCCACGTTGGAGAAGCCCACGAGGGTGTCGATCGGGGAGCCGGTCCAGTCCCAGGTCTCGACGACGGGGATGCCCGAGGAGCGCAGCATCTTCACGGCGCCCTCCCGGTGGATCACACCGGTCATGAAGAAGCCGTCGGGTCTGCGGCCGAGCAGGGAGCGGATGAGCTGCTCCTCGCGCTCGTCGTCGTAGTCGGTATAGCCGAGCAGCACCTGGTAGCCCTCCGAGGAGAGGACCGCGGACAGCCCGGTCAGGGTCTCGGAGAACACGGACGCGGACAGCGACGGGATGACGGTGGCGACGATCCGGCTGCGGTTGGACGCCAGGTTCCGCGCCGCCAGGTTGGGTACGTAGCCGCACTCGCGCACCGCGGCCTCGACCCGCTCGCGGGTGTGCGGGGCCACCTCGTCCGGGATGCGCAGGACGCGCGAGACGGTCTGGGCGGAGACGCCCGCGTGCTCGGCGACGTCGCGGAGGGTGACGGACCGGGTGGAGGAGCGCCGCCGCCCCGTGCCGGCTGCTGACTCCGTGCCGCTGGACATCCCGTGTCTTCTCCCCGCCTGGTCCGCTGTTCGGGGTCAACTCTACGCACAGCCGCGGCGGCCGTCGGCGCTGCCCGGCAACCGTGCGTGATGTTTCCGTGCCGTCTCGTGGTGGTGAGGGACAAGGTCTATGTTAGCGCTACCGATACCGCTAACATCCTCGTGGTGCCAGCGAAGCACTCGCTGCCGCCGTGTACGTACGAGAGCAGAAGGTGTGGTGCCATGAAGGTCCTCGAGGGGATCCGCGTGCTGGATCTGTCCATCGCGATGTCCGGTCCGTTCGCGGCGATGAAGCTCGCCGACCTGGGAGCGGACGTCGTCAAGGTGGAGCCTCCCGCCGGCGAGTGGCAGCGGCACACCGCGGCGGGCGGCGCCGACGGCAACGAGGTCAACGCCTCGTTCCTGTCGCTCAACCGCAACAAGCGCAGCATCTCGGTCGACCTCAAGTCCGAGGCCGGGCTCGACGCCCTGCGCCGCCTCGTCGCCTCGGCCGACGTCTTCCTCCAGAACTACCGCCCCGGCGTCGCCCGGCGGCTCGGCGTGGACTACGAGTCACTGCGGGCCGTCAAGCCCGATCTCGTCTACGTGTCGATCTCCGGCTACGGCGAGACCGGCCCGTACGCGGCACGCCCCGGACAGGACCTGCTGCTCCAGGCGATGAGCGGGGCCCTGCACAGCGCGGGCCGGCCCGGCGAGGCGCCCACCGCGGCGCCGTTCTTCCTCGTCGACGCCTTCGCCGCGTACTCCGCCTTCGAAGGCGCCCTGGCCGCGCTCTTCCACCGGCAGCGCACGGGCGAGGGCCAGCTGGTGCAGGTCAACATGCTCGACGCGATCATCGCCGCGCAGATGCAGGAGATCAGCGTCCGTACGGTCGGCGGCGTCGCACAGGAGCGCAGCGAACGCATCCACGCGCACAGCTACATCCGCGCCCCCTACGGCATCTTCCCCACGAGCGACGGCCATGTCGCCCTCTCGTTCGCCGAGCCCGCCGTCCTCGCGGAACTGCTGGACGAACCCCGGCTGGCGCACCTGGAGGCGGAACGCGACGGCTTCACCCGGCGCGACGAGATCTCCGCCCTCGTCGAGGAGGGGCTGCGGCGGCGTACGACCGCGCACTGGCTCGACAAGCTGGGCGTGGCCGGCGTGTGGTGCGGCCCCGTCTACGACTACGACGACCTGCTCGCCGACCCCCAGGTCCGGCACAACGAGTCGTTCGTCAGCTACGACCACCCCACCGAGGGCCCCGTGACCACCCCCGGCTTCTCGTTCCGGCTCAGCGGCAGCCCGCAGACCGTCGACCGGCCCGCGCCGGTCAACGGGCAGCACACCAGGGAGGTGCTCCGCGACGCCGGCTACGACGACGACGCCGTGGCCCGCCTCGAGGAGAAGGGCGTGATCCACGCCTCACCCCTCGCCGAGAACTGACCCCCGTCCCCGTACCGCGCGGCTTCCGTATCGAGCCCGGCGAGGTCGAGGCCGCGCTCTGCGCGCACCCGGGCGTCGCGCAGGCCGTCGTGACCACGCACAAGGCACGGGAGGGCGGCGGCACACAACTCGTCGGCTACGTCGTGCCCGTCGAGGCTCAGGAGAGCGGACTCGGCAACGTACAGAGCCTGGGCGACCTGGAGGTCGACCTGACCGCCGGAGTCTCCGCTCGCGAGCTGCGCCGGTTCGTCGCCGCCAGGCTGCCCGAGTTCATGGTCCCGGCCGTCTTCACCATCCTGGAGCGGCTGCCGCTGGCACCCAACGGCAAGCTGGACCGCGCCGCGCTGCCCGCCCCCGACTTCACAGGCGGCGAGTACCGCGCCCCCCGGTCGTCCGCCGAGCAGGTGCTGGCCGGGGTGTACGCGGAGGTGCTGGGCGTCGACCAGGTCGGCATCGACGACGACTTCTTCGCCATCGGCGGCGACTCCATCCGCTCCATCCAGGTCGTCTCCCGCGCCCGCGCGCACGGCGTCGAGGTCACCCCGCGGCAGATCTTCGACTGCCGTACGGTCGCCGAACTCGCCGAGATCGCCGTCGACAGCACGGACGACGCAGTGCCCGCGCTGGAGGAGCTGGAGGGCGGCGGCACCGGCTGGATGCCGCTGCTGCCCGTGGCCCGCTACATCGGCGAACTCGGCGGCGACAGCGACCACTTCGCGATGTCCATGGTGCTGGACCTGCCCCCCGGCATCGACCGGGAAGCGCTCGTGGCCACGCTCACAGCCGTCGTGGACCGCCACGACGTCCTGCGCTCCCGGCTGACCACGGAGAACGGCGGCGGGCTGCACATCGAGCCGCCCGGCTCCGTCGACGTCGGCGCACTCCTGCGCCGCGTCCCCTGCGACGGTGACTGGAACGAGGAGTGGCACGAGCGGGCCGCCGCCGAACTCAACGCCGCCACCGGCCGCCTCGACCCGGCCGCCGGGACCATGGCCCAGTACGTCTGGTTCGACCCGGCCGACTCCGCCGATGCCGAAGACTCCGAAGACGGCGAGACCGCGGGCCGCCTCCTCCTCGTCCTCCAGCACCTCGCAGTCGACGGCGTGTCCTGGCGCATCCTGCTGCCCGACCTCGCCGCCGCCTGGGAGCAGGTGCGCGAGGGCCGTACGCCCGTACTCCCCGCCGTCGGCACCTCCGTACGCCGCTGGGCCCACGCCCTCGCCGAAGAGGCCCGGCACCCGGACCGCGTCGCCGAACTCCCCCTGTGGCGTTCGACGGTGGCCGGCCCGGACCCGGCCCTGGGCGCGCGCCGCCTCGACCCCGAGGTGGACCTGGCCGGGACCGTCGAGCACATGTGGATCGAGCTGCCCCACGACGTCACCGAGTCCGTCATGACCGCCGTGCCCGCGGCGTTCCGCGGTGGCGTCAACGACGGGCTGCTCGCCGGGCTGGCCCTCGCGCTCGCCAAGTGGCGCCGCGGGCGCGGCGTGGACGAGTCCTCGGCGCTCGTACGGCTGGAGGGCCACGGCCGCGAAGAGGGCGCGGCGCCGGGCGCGGACCTGTCCCGTACGGTCGGCTGGTTCACCAGCGTCTTCCCCGTACGGCTCGACATGGCCGGCGTCGACCTGGAGGACGCGTTCGGCGGCGGCTCCGCGGCGGGCACCGCCGTCAAGGCCGTCAAGGAGCAGCTGCGCGCCGTCCCCGACAAGGGCATCGGCTACGGCCTGCTGCGCTACCTCAACCCCGAGACGGCCGAGGTCCTGCGCCGCCACTCCACCGGCCAGATCGGCTTCAACTATCTCGGCCGCTACTCCGCCACCGACATGCCCGAGCACCTGCGCGGCCTCGGCTGGACGCAGGCCGAGGACACCGTCGACCTGGTCGCGGAGCTGGACCCGCGGATGCCCGCGCTCTCCGTGCTCGACGTCAACGCCCTCGTCACCGACGCCGAGGACGGGCCCCGGCTCCGCGCCCGCCTCAGCTTCGCCACCGGCGTGCTCTCCCGCGAGGACGCGCGCGAACTGGGCGACCTGTGGTCCGCCGCGCTCACCGGCCTCGCCCGGCACGCGGCACGGCCCGGGGCGGGCGGCCTCACCCCGTCCGATGTGCCGCTGGTGACCGCCACGCAGGCGGAGATCGAGACGTGGGAGGAGCGTTACCCGGGGCTGGCCGACGTCTGGCCGCTCACCGAGATGCAGTCCGGGCTGCTGTTCCACGCGATGCTGGCCGGCTCCACCTTCGACGCGTACCAGATGCAGCTCGTCTTCCACCTCTCCGGACAGGTCGAGCCCGCCCGGATGCGCGCCGCGGGGCAGGCGCTGCTGGACCGGTACGCGAACCTGCGCGCCGCCTTCGTCACCGACGCCGACGGGGACCGCGTACAGGTCGTACCCGGACACGTCGAACTGCCCTGGTACTTCCTCGACCTCGGCGACCTGGACGGCACCGAACGCGAGGAGACCCTCAAGCGGTTCCTCGCGGAGGAGCACAGCACCCACTTCGACCTGGCCACCGCGCCCCTCGTACGGATGTCGCTCGTCCGCATGTCCGACGAGCGCTGGGAGCTCGTCTTCACCGCGCACCACGTGCTGTTCGACGGCTGGTCCGTGCCGCTGCTGATGCAGGACCTGCTGCGGCTCTACGGTTCGCACGGCGACCAGTCCGCGGTGCCCCGCACCCGCGACTACCGCGACTTCCTCCACTGGCTCGCCGCCCAGGACCGCGACGCGGCGGCCCGCGCCTGGGCCGAGGAGATGGCCGGTTTCGAGGAGCCCACCCTGCTCGCCGGGCGCGCCGCCACCGAGGCGGACCCCGCGGGCATCGGCCAGGTCGACGTGCCGCTCAGCGCGGACGTCGCCCGCGAACTGTCCCGCGTCGCCGGGGAACTGGGCCTGACCCTCAACACCCTCGTGCAGGGCGCCTGGGCCGTCCTCCTGTCCCGGCTCACCGGCCGGCAGGACGTCGTCTTCGGCGCCACCGTCTCCGGCCGGCCGCCCGCCGTGCCCGGGGTCGACGCGATGGTCGGGCTGTTCATCAACACCCTGCCCGTACGGGTGGACTGCACCCCCGCCGACTCGCTGCGGGACCTGCTCACCCGGCTGCAGAGCCGGCAGAGCACGCTGCTGGACCACCATCACCACGGGCTGCTCGACATCCACCGGGCGACCGGGCTCAACGTCCTCTTCGACACCCTCGTCGGCTTCGAGTCGTACCCCATCGACCGCGTGGGCATCACGGAGGCCAACACGGCGGCCGGAATCGAGATCACCGGCATCAGCCCGCTGAGCGGCGCCCACTACCCGCTCGTCGTCATGGCGTTCGCCGACCCGCATCTGCGGATCGGCCTCCAGTACCAGCACCACCTGTTCGACCGCGAGACCGTCCAGGACATCGCCGCACGCATGGAACGGCTGCTGAACCAGCTGGCGGTGGACCCGGACACCCCCGTCGGCGGTGTCGACGTCCTCGCACCCGCCGAACGCGAGCAGCTGTTCGGCGGCCTCAACGAGACCGGCCCCGGCGCCGCCGGAAGCATCCCGGAGTTGTTCGGTGCGCGGGTGGCCGCGGTGCCGGATGAGGTGGCGGTGGTGTGCGGTGGGGCGTCGTTGACGTATGGGGAGTTGGGGGCGTGGTCGGACCGGCTTGCGGCGGTGTTGGTGTGCCGCCCCGCTGCCCCGCCGCCCGGCCGACAGGAGAGACCCCGTGCGCGTGCTGTTCATCCCGCTGTCCGTGCCCACCCACTACTTCCACCAGGTGTCCATGGCCTGGGCGTTCCGCGCAGCCGGGCACGAGGTGCGGGTCGCCGGCGAGGCACCCGTCCTCGACGCCGTGCTGCGCTCCGGCATGCCCGCCGTACCCGCCGGCGAGGGCTTCGACTTCGTCGCCACGGACGCGCGGGGCGTCCGCCTGGAGGCGCTGCCGGAGGACGAGGCACGGAAGCGGAACGAGGCGCGGCTCGACGAGTTCGGCAGCGCCGCCGCGGTCCTCGCGGGCGACCTCGTACGGTTCGCCGGGCGGTGGCGCCCCGACGTCGTGATCGCCGACCCGATGGCGTCCGTCGCCCCCGTCGTCGCCGAGACCGCCGGAGTGCCGCTCGTACGGCACCTGTTCGGGCCCGACCTGACCCGGCACCTCGGCTACCCCGGCAGCGGCGTGCCCCTCGACGGCGACCCCCGCGACGCGTACCCGGAGCGCATCCTGGAGCTCTACGACCGGTTCGGCGTCGAAGCACGTGCCGACTACGCCCTGCGGCACCTCGACCCGACCCCCGCAGCGCTGCAGGTCCCCGGCATGCCGAACCGGCTGCCCGTGCGGTACGTGCCGTACAACGGGCCCGGCGTCGCCCCCGGCTGGCTGCGGCAGCCCCCCGCACGCACCCGCGTGTGCGTCACGTACGGCACCGTCACCTCCACCCTGCGCGGCGCCGAGGGCTTCCAGGTGCCGCGCATCCTGCGGGCGCTGACCGACCTGGACGTCGAGGTCGTGGCCGCGCTCAGCGCGTCCGACCGCGAGCTGCTGGGCGAACCCCCCGCGGGCGTACGGGTGGTGGAGCAGCTGCCGCTGCACCTGCTGCTGCCCAGCTGCGCCGCGATCTTCCACCAGGGCGGCGCGGGCGCGCTGCTGACCGCCGCCGCGCTGGGCGTGCCGCAGGTCGTCGGAGCCCAGCACACCGACCAGATCCTGAACGCGCGACAGCTGGAGTCCGCGGGCGCCGGGGTGTTCCTGCCGCCCGGGGAAGCGGACGGCGACGGCATCAAGAAGGCCGTCTCCCACGTGCTCTCCGACGCTTCCGTGCGCGCGGCCGCGGCCGAGGTGCGCGCGGAGATCCAGGAACAGCCCACACCCGCCGGAGTCGTCCGGACCCTCGAGGAACTCATTTGAAAGGTCACCATGAAGGCACTCGTTCTTGCGGGCGGCACCGGTTCCCGGCTGCGCCCGTTCAGCCACAGCACCCCGAAGCAGCTCGTGCCCGTCGCCAACAAACCGGTCCTGTTCCACGGGCTGGAGGCGATACGGGCGGCCGGCATCACCGATGTCGGCATCATCGTCAACTCCGCGAGCGCCGCCATCCGTACGGCCGTCGGTGACGGCTCCGCGCTCGGCGTCGACGTCACGTACCTGCCGCAGGACGAGCCCCGCGGGCTCGCGCACTGCGTCATGATCGCGCGGGACTACCTCGGCGACGACGACTTCCTCATGTACCTCGGCGACAACGTCTTCGCCGACGGCATCACCGAGCCCGTCGCCCAGTTCCAGGCCGAACGGCCCGCCGCGCAGCTCGCCGTCGTCAAGGTCGCCGACCCGTCCGAGTACGGCGTCGCCGAACTCGACCCGTCCGGGCGCGTCGTCGCCCTGGAGGAGAAGCCCGCCCGGCCGCGCAGCAACTACGCGGTGACCGGCGCGTACTTCTTCTCCCCGCAGATCCACGAGGCCGTGCAGGGCATCCGGCCCAGCTGGCGCAACGAACTGGAGATCACCGACGCCCTGCAGTGGCTCGTCGACCAGGAGCAGGAGGTGCGCGCGTACGTGTGCACCGGCTACTGGAAGGACACCGGCAACGTCACCGACCTCCTCGACTGCAACCGCGCGCTGCTGGAGAAGACCACCTCCGGGGTACGCGGCTCCGTGGACCCGCTCAGCCAGATCGGCGCCTCCGTGGTCGTCGAGGCCGGGGCGACCGTCACGGCCTCCCGCATCGACGGGCCCGCCGTCATCGGCAGCGGCACGTCCATCAAGAACAGCTACATCGGCCCGTACACCGCCATCGGCAGCGGCTGCCGCGTCGAGAACTCCGCCGTGGAGGACTCGATCCTGCTCGACCGCGCCTCGATCCAGGGCGTGCGGTCCATCAACGGCTCCCTCATCGGCCGTGAGTGCGACGTCAGCCAGGCCCGCCAGGAACTCCGCGTCCACCGCCTGATCATGGGCGACGACAGCCACGTCGAGGTGCCCGCATGAGACTCCTGGTCACCGGCGGCGCCGGCTTCATCGGCTCGCAGTACGTGCGCGGCCTGCTCGACGGCCGCTACCAGGCCGCGGGCACCGGCGCGGCCCTCCCGGGCGGCGACCTGATCACCGTGCTGGACAAGCTCACGTACGCGGGCAGCCTCGACAACCTGCCCGTGGACGACGAACGGGTCACCTTCGTCGAGGGCGACATCTGCGACGCCCGGCTGCTGGCCGAGGTGCTGCCCGGACACGACGCCGTCGTGCACTTCGCGGCCGAGTCGCACGTCGACCGGTCCATCGGGGACGCCTCGCCGTTCGTCATGACGAACGTCGTCGGCACCCAGACCCTGCTGGAGGCGTGCCGGGCGGCGAAGGTCGAACGGATCGTGCACGTCTCCACCGACGAGGTGTACGGCAGCATCGACGAGGGCTCCTGGACCGAGGACTTCCCCCTCGCGCCCAACTCGCCCTACTCCGCGTCGAAGGCCGCCAGCGACCTGTTCGCCCGCGCGTACTGGCGCACCCACGGCCTGTCCGTCTCCGTCACCCGGTGCTGCAACAACTACGGTCCCTACCAGTACGTCGAGAAGGTCATCCCGCTGTTCATCACCAGCCTCACCGACGGCGGGGACGTGCCGCTGTACGGCGACGGGCACCACATACGCGAGTGGCTGCACGTCGACGACCACTGCCGCGCCATCCACCTGGTGCTGACCCGCGGCGGGGCGGGGGAGACGTACAACATCGGCGGCGGCTCCGAGATCACCAACCTGGAGCTGACCGACCGGCTGCTGAAGCTGTGCGGCGCCGACTGGGACCGGGTGCGCCGCGTGCCGGACCGCAAGGCGCACGACGAGCGCTACTCCCTGGACAGCGGCAAGATCCGGGAGGAGCTCGGCTTCGAGCCGGAGATCCCGTTCGGGAGCGGCCTCGCCTCCGTCGTGGACTGGTACCGCGACAACCGGTGGTGGTGGGAGAAGGCCAAGGCCGGCACGGCCTGACCCCCGTACGCGCACGCTGATCGGCCCCCGCACCGTCCGTCCGGACGCTGTTGGCTAATTCGGGGGTCTGATCACTTCGCCCCGCCGAGTGTGAGCTCGGCGGGGCGAAGTGCTGTGAAGTGGCTGGTGCGGGTGCGGGCTCGGGGCGTGTCGGTGAGGTGTGCGTCAGATGTGTATGAGGGACAGGGGGACGCCTGTGGCGTCGGGGGCGTCGGTTGTGCCTGGGGCGTCGGGGGCGCCTGTGGCGTCGGCAGGACGCCGGGGGAAGGGTCGTTCGGGCTGTCGAGCCGGGGTACCTGCTGGCTCACTGTCCGGTGCCTCCTCGTGGTGGCCTGCGCCCACGTCGCTCACGGCCCGCTCGTGCCTGCCGTAGACCGTGCTGGGACAACCCGCACAACACCGAAAGGGTTGACTCGCATTTCGGCTTTGCCAAATCGTGACGTGGGGCACTTCGGCGGCGGGCGGGACGTACGGGTTGTCCGCGTCGGCGCCCTAAGCTCTGCGCATGCCCCCGACCGGTTCCGTGCCCGCGCGCCGCCCTCTCGGGACCGTGACCCGCGGAACGACCAGCCCGAACCGGCTGCGCCGCATGGACCGCTGGATCGCCCACACCCACGGCGCGGCCCTCCGCCGTTCCGACGAGCCACCCGTCGCGGTCGACCTCGGCTACGGCGCGGCCCCGTGGACCGCCGTCGAACTGCTGCTGCGCCTCCGCCGCGTACGCGGCGACGCGGAGGTCGCCGGGCTCGAGATCGACCCCGAGCGCGTTGCGGCAGCGAAGCCGTACGAACGCTCCGGCCTCACCTTCGGCCGCGGCGGCTTCGAGATCCCGCTGCCACGCCCGCCACTGCTCATACGGGCGGCGAACGTACTGAGGCAGTACGCGGAGGACGACGTTCCTGCGGCGTGGGAGCGGCTGTGCGGGCGGCTGGCGCCCGGGGGCCTGCTGGTGGAGGGCACCTGCGACGAGATCGGCCGCAGGCACGTGTGGGTGGCACTCGGGCCGGAGGGGCCGCGCACGGTCACGTTCGCGGCGCGGCTGGGTTCGCTGACGCGACCGTCCGACCTCGCCGAACGGCTGCCGAAGGCACTGATCCACCGGAACGTGCCGGGGGAGGCGGTGCACGCGTTCCTCCGCGACTTCGACCGCGCGTGGGCGGCGGCCGCGCCGTACGCCCCGTACGGCGCGCGCCAGCGGTGGGTCCGCGCGGCGCACGCCCTGGGTACGGCGTGGCCGCTGGTGGACGGGCCGCGGAGGTGGCGGCACGGCGAGGTGACGATCGGCTGGTCCGCCCTCGCCCCCCGACCTTCCGGCCCGTCCGGCGCTTGAGGACAGCCACCAGCCACAACGGGCCCGCGCCCGGCACGCTTCGGTTCCCCATCGGACCCCGCACCGCGACGCGGCCGCCCCCGTCCGTCCTCGAACGCCGGACGGACTGGATATGGCAAGCGCCTTGCGCCCAAGTGCAGGCCCGCACAGGGCTGGCGAGCGTCCTCAGTCGCCGGGCGTCCTCAGAGCCACCAGCAGCGCGTCCACCAGTTCGCGGTCCCGCTCGTACGACAGGCGGTCGCGCGCCGCACCCGGCGGCAGCCAGGCCATGCGGTCGACCTCGTGGTTCGGGAGGAAGGAGCCGCCGGTGGCCTCGGCCGCCCAGTAGCGGACCTCCTTCGGCCGGTACTGGGACTCGTACCGCGCCGTCGGCAGCGGCGCACCCGGCTCGCACTCCATGCCGGTCTCCTCGCGCACCTCGCGCAGCGCGCCGTCCAGCGGGTCCTCGCCGCGCTTGAGCTTGCCCTTCGGGTGCGACCAGTCGTCGTACTTCGGCCGGTGGACGACCGCCAGCTCGATGCCGTCGCAGTCCTCCTCGGGCGAGCGGCGCCGCCACAGGACGCACCCGGCGGCCAGCACCGGCTGGTCCATGACGTCGCAGTCCGCAGGCCGCGCCGCCGGCCGCGCCGCCGCGTCTCGCGGACCCGAATCGGGGCCGGGGCCGGAGGCCGTCATCGCGTGCCGCCCCTCTCCGCCCTGCGCGTCGTCTCGGCCGTACGCGTCTCGGCCGTACGCGTCTCCGTCGTACGCGTCTCCGTCGTACGCGCCGTCCACAGCCGCCCGAACGCGAACCGCGCCGCCTCCACCTCGTGCCGCTGGTCCGCGTGCAGCACGCCCAGGGCGTACGCGGTGGCCGGTGCGATGCGCGGCGTACGGGCCGCCGACGCGGCCGCGGCGGCGGCCTCCGCCGCGTCGCGGTGCCGGTCGAGCGCCCGGCTGGCCGGGCCCAGCCGCTGGTCGGCGTCCGGGTCGGCCGCCGCGCCCGTGCCCCGCAGCAGCACCTCCTGTGCGTAGCGGTGCAGCCGCAGCAGCAGCCGTACCTGGTGCCAGGCCGCGTCCCCCTGCACCTCCGCGGCCAGCGAACGGGAGAGCGCCTCCGCGTTGTACGGGTGCTCCGCGCGTGCCAGCGGGAGGATGTCGACCGCTTCGTTCAGGCGGCGGTGCGCCGCCTCCGCCAGCGGCGGAAGCACCTCCTCCGCCGGGCGGCCGTCCGTGTCGGGGGTGATAGGCGCCTCCGAGGCGAGTACGGCGACGGCATCCGCGACGGCGTGGAAGCGCGACGAGCCGAGCGCCTGCAGCGCCGCGGAGTGTGCGCGCGTACGGGCCAGGGTGAGCTGCCGTTCCAGCAGCGCGCCCGCGCGCGCGGCGCCCACCGGCAGGGCACCGCCCTTCGCCGACGGGGCGCCGGAAACGGCAGCACCGCCGGTGCCGCCGGAGCCGATGCCGGTGGAACCGCCGACGGCACCGCCCGCGCCACCCCCTATGGCGCTGCCGTCGCTCGCCAGCCGGTGCAGCGCGGACAGCAGCCGGTCCAGCCGGGCGGCGTACGCGTACTCGCGCGCCAGCGTGCCCGACAGCCAGCCGAGTTCGGTGCGCAGCTGGTCGGCCCAGCCGGTGTCGACCAGCGTGCGGTACGTGTGCAGCGCGCCGCTCATCCGGCGGGCGGACCGGCGGAGTTGGCGTACGGCTGCCGCCGCGTCCGCCACCGCCTCGGGGCTGCCGGCGCTCTCGCCGTGGACGCGCAGGCTGCGCAGGAACTCGGCGGCCTCCGTGTGCAGGTACGCGCCGAGCACGTCACCCGCACCGGCCCCCGGCGCGGCCGACGCCGCGGACCCCGCGGGCCCCGCCGCCGGTGCAGCCGCGGGCACGGACGCCGGCGGCACCGAGGCGGCCGGTGCCGCCGTCGCGCTCTCCGCCGCCGAGGTCCGCGCGGACGCCCGCGACGCCACGCCTCCGCCCCCGCGCCCGCACCTTCCCCTTCTCACCCGCCACCCACAGCTGGCCTGCCGCCAGCACGGTATGCGGTCCGCCCGCCGTGAACTTCACCTGCGGCGTGCCCAACTCCCGGTCCAGGTCGTCGAAGTCGAGCAGCACGTCCCCGTTCATCCGGCCCAGCACGGCGCCGTCGACGGAGCCGGGCGCATCGCATGTTCACCGACCGCAACCGCCCCCGCCCCCGCAACCGCCACAGAGGACAGCTCATGCTGAGAGACACCTCCACGGAAGAATCCGCCGGGACCGCCGCGACCCCCGCGAACCTCACGGGGCGGCTCGGCACCGGCGCGATCGTGTTCATGGTGGTCGCCGCCGCCGCACCGCTCACCGTCGTCGGCGGCAACGTCCCGCTCGCCATCGCCAGCGGCCCCGGCGCGGGAGCGCCCGTCGGCTTCGCCATCGCCTCCGTCATCCTGCTGGTCTTCGCCGTCGGCTTCGTCACGATGACGCCGCACGTGCCCGAGGCCGGTGCCTTCTACGCGTACGCCACCCGCGGCCTCGGCGACCGGGTCGGCGTCGGCACGGCGGGCGTCGCGCTCGTCGCCTACACGGCGATCCAGGTCGGCGTCTACGGCTACATGGGCTGGGCCGCGAACGACGTGCTCAAGACCTTCGGCGGCCCCACCGGCGTGCCCTGGTGGGTGTGGTCGCTCGCGACCGTCGCCGTCGTGGCCTTCCTCGGCTACCGCCACATCGAACTCAGCTCCAAGGTCCTCGGCGTCGCCCTCGTCCTGGAGATCGCCGTCGTGGCCGTCCTGGACGCGGTCATCGTGGCGCGCGGCGGCGAACACGGCGTCAGCGTCGAGTCGTTCACACCCGACGCGGTGTTCTCCGGGCCGCTGGGCGTCGCGGTGCTGTTCGCCCTCACCGGGTTCATCGGCTTCGAGGCCACGGCCGTCTTCCGGAACGAGGCCCGCGACCCGGACCGTACGATCCCCCGCGCCACGTACCTCGCCGTCATCGTCATCGGCGCCTTCTACACGGTGTCCTGCTGGGCCCTGGTGCTCGCCGCGGGCACCGACGAGGCCTCCGGCGTGGCGCAGAAGACCCTCGA
Organism: Streptomyces armeniacus; assembly: GCF_003355155.1. Classification (NCBI taxonomy): domain Bacteria; kingdom Bacillati; phylum Actinomycetota; class Actinomycetes; order Kitasatosporales; family Streptomycetaceae; genus Streptomyces; species Streptomyces armeniacus. The sequence continues at coordinate 7,978,505 of NZ_CP031320.1, forward strand.
CGGCGACGCCAACATGCTGATGGACACCGCCGAGGCGTACGTCGGCACGGCCCTCCGCGACATCATGCAGGTGCTGCTGCTGAGCAGCCTGTTCGCCTGCGTGCTGTCGTTCCACAACGTCATCGCGCGCTACACCTTCACCCTCTCCCGCAAGGGCCTCGCCCCCGCCCGCCTCGGCTCCGTACACCCGCGGCACCACTCGCCGTCGTTCTCCTCCGTGGCCCAGACGGTGACCGCGCTGCTCCTGGTCTGCGTCTTCGCGCTGCTCGGACTCGACCCGCTGGTCGGCGTGTTCGGCTCCATGGCCGGAGTCGCGACCGTCGGCATGGTCCTGCTGATGCTCACCACGTCGGTGGCCGTGGTCACGTTCTTCGCCCGCGAACCCGCACTCGCCGCGGGCCGCACCTGGCAGACCCGGATCGCCCCGGCGCTCGCCGTGCTGGGCCTGCTGTCGAGCCTGTGGCTGGTCTTCGCCAACTTCACGCTGATCACGGGCGGCAGCACGGGCGTGAGCATCGCCCTGGCGGCGATCCCCTTCGCGGCCTTCGCCGCGGGCCTGGCCCTCGGCCCTGCCCGCGGCGGCACGCGGCAGTAGACGTCTCCGTTCCCGCCGCGGCCGCCGCACGTCGAGGGCGGTGGGTCAGTCCGGTGTGCGCGGGTCCAGGTCGCGGGCGAGCAGGGCGAGGTAGAGGCAGACGCGGGTCTCGGGGTCGTCCAGGCGTACGTCCAGCAGCCGTTCGATCGCGGCGAGGCGCGCGTACAGCGCCGGGCGGCTCAGGCTCGTACGGCGGGCCAGCTCGTTCTTGTTGCCGTTGACGGCGAGGTACTGCCGGAGCAGGTCGAGATGGCCGGAGCCCTTGCGGGCCTCGTGGTCGAGGAGGCGGTGCAGTTCGGACTCGGCGAACGCCCGCAGGTGCCGGTTGTCGCGCAGGACGGACAGGAGGCCGCGCAGCCGCAGGTGTTCGCCGCGGTAGAAGGGCCGTTCCGGGCCGGTCATGGCGGCGGCGACCTCGGCGGTGTGGGCGGCGTCGGTGAGCCGCCGGGCGGCGGCGATCAGCGACGGCTGGGACGGGCCGACACCGACACGCAGGCGCGGCTCTCCCTCAGGACGGCCGGGGACGCCCGCGGGCAGCTGGCCACCGAGGACGTCGGCGAAGCGCTCCAGCAGCGCGTCCTCGTCGTACGGCCGCGGGCAGGACAGCACCAGTGCGACCTCCCCCAGCCGTACGGTGCTGGTCAGGGACGACACCCCGACCGCCGCCACCGTACGGGCGACGGCCGCCACGAACTGCCGGTCCCGGCGCAGCGCCTCCTCCGCGGACGGCGCGACGGGCCCGGAGGGCGCGCCCGCGTACCGTACGGCGACCGGTACGTACAGCGCGCCGGCGCGCAGCCCGACCGCGCGGGCCCGTACGAGCGCCTCCGCCTCGGTGCCGATACGGCCCTCCGTCAGCTCGCTGATCAGCCCGCTCTGGGCGCGGCGCCGTACGTCGGCCTGGTTCTGCTCGGCCATGAGCCGCAGGGTCAGCGCCTGCGCGGCGCGCTCCAGGACCATGCCGAGCCGGGGCCCGCCGGCCGGAGCGGGCCCGCCGGCGGCGGCAGAGGGAGCACCGGCGGGAGTAGCAGCGCCGGCGGACGGCATGACGAGGCGCCCCCAGGGCTGTCCGTGCACGTCGACGGGGGTGTACAGCCAGTCGTCGGGGGCCAGCCGGGAGCGGCGCTCCCAGTCGTCCAGGACCTCGGTGCCGGTCTCGCCGGGGCCGGGCGCCGCGGCCAGCACGCGGTGGGCGACGTCCTCGAAGACCACGGCGGTGTCCGTGAGGGCGGCGGCGCGGGCGACGATCACCTCGGGCGGCGCGTGCTCCAGGCTGAGCGCGGTGAACACCTCGTGGGCGCGCTGGGCGAACCGGACCTCCTCGTACTGCTCGTTGACGATGCGGCTGTGCACCGCCTCCGTGACCTCCACGAAGCGGACGCTGCGCGCGAGCAGCACCACCGGGAACGCCATCCCGGCCGCGGCCTCGCGCATGGCGTCGGCGAAGTCGCCGTCGGCGGCGGGGAGTTCGACGACGACGCCGGCCGCGCCCGCCTCCGCGAGCCCGGCCAGGTAGGCGTACGGGCGGACCGCGCCGCCGCGCAGCGCGTCCGCGGTGGTGAGGACGAGTTCGCCACCGCGCAGCAGCCCGGTGAGGTCCGTCAGCTGGCTGACGTGGGCCCAGCGGACGGTGCGTCCGAGCAGGTCCACCGGGAACGCCTCATACAGCTCACGCCCCATCCCCAACCGCTGCGCACCCTGACCCGCAAAAACAAACGCCGTACGCCCACCCCGACGCACCGCACCCGTCACCACACCCGCCGCCGACTCGTCCTCCGCGAGGTGGCGCAGTTGCTCCAGCAGGGCGTCGCGGTCGGCGCCCACGACCACCGCACGGTGTTCCAGTGCCGCGCGGGTGGTGGCCAGGGAGAGGCCGATGTCGGCCGGTGCCGCTTCCGGGGCGCGCGTCACGTGGGCGAGCAGCCGCCGTGCCTGTGCGCGCAGCGCGTCCGCGCTCCGCGCGGACAGCACCCACGGCACGGCCGGAAGCGCCGTCCCCTCCGCCGGTTCGGCGGGATCGGCATCCGTGTCCGGGGCCTGTTCCAGGATGGCGTGTGCGTTCGTTCCGCTGATGCCGAACGAGGAGATGCCCGCACGCCGTACGTGCCCGTCCCGTACGGGCCACTCCACCGGCTCCGTCAGCAGCCGTACGCCACCGCCGCCCGCCGACCAGTCGACGTGTGAGGTGGGCTGCTCGGCGCGGAGGGTGCGCGGCAGCACGCCGTGTTGCAGCGCCAGCACGATCTTGATGAGTCCGGCGGCGCCCGCGGCGGACTGGGTGTGGCCGATGTTGGACTTCACCGAGCCGAGCCACAACGGCTGTTCGGGGTCACGGTCCCGCCCGTACGTGGCCAGCAGGGCGTGGGCCTCGATGGGGTCGCCCAGCGACGTGCCGGTGCCGTGCGCCTCCACCGCGTCCACGTCGCCTGTGGTGAGTCCGCCGTTGGCGAGGGCCGCGCGGATGACGCGCTGCTGTGCGGGCCCGTTGGGCGCGGTGAGGCCGTTCGACGCGCCGTCCTGGTTGATGGCGGAGCCGCGGAGGACGGCGAGCACCTGGTGCCCGTTGGCGCGGGCGTCCGTGAGGCGTTCGAGGAGCAGGATGCCCGCGCCCTCGCCCCAGCCTGTGCCGTCGGCGCCCTCGGCGAACGCCTTGCACTGGCCGTCGGCCGCCATGCCGCCCTGGCGGCTGAACTCGACGAACGCCGCCGGTGTCGACATCACCGTCACGCCGCCCGCCAGCGCCAGGTCGCATTCGCCGCTGCGCAGGGCCTGTGCGGCCAGGTGCAGGGCGACGAGCGACGACGAGCAGGACGTGTCGACGGTCACCGCGGGGCCCTCCAGGCCCAGCGTGTACGCGATGCGCCCGGAGACGATGCTGCCCGCGTTGCCGGTCAGGATGTGGCCCTCGATGCCCTCGGGCACCTCGTCGAGCCCGGAGCCGTACTCCTGGTTGCTGCATCCGGCGAAGACGCCCGTACGGCTGCCGCGCAGCGTCGTGGGGTTGATGCCGGCGCGTTCCAGCAGTTCCCAGGCGGTCTCCAGCAGCAGCCGCTGCTGCGGGTCGGTGGCCAGCGCCTCGCGCGGTGACATGCCGAAGAACTGGGGGTCGAACTCGTCCGCGTCGTGCACGAACGCGCCCCGCGTCGTGGCGCTGCCGCCCGTACGGGCGCCGCTGGCGCCGCTCAGCGTGTCGAGGTCCCAGCCGCGGTTGGCGGGCATCTCGGAGAGCGCGTCGGCGCCGTCGGCGAGCAGCTGCCAGAACGCCTCGGGGCTGTCGGCGCCGCCGGGGAAGCGGCAGTTGACGGCGACGATCGCCACTGGTTCCGGGGTGGCGTCGGCCAGCCGCTGGTTCTCCTTCTTCAGCTGGTCGTTCTCGCGCAGCGATGCCCTGAGGGCTGCGACTACTCGGTCCTCGGACGTGGCCATCTTCAGCTCCGCTGGTGGTGCGTCATGGGTCGTGTGGTCAGCCGTCGTCGCCGAGGGCGAGCCGTACGAGGTCGTCGACCTCCAGCTCCTCGTACGCGTCGGTGCCGCCGTCGGCGTCGGAGTCCGCGCCGCCGTCGGCAGCGGCGTCGTTGCCGGTGCCGTCGGCCGTGCCGGTGGCGGTGCCCGTGCTGCCGGCGAGGGCCAGGACGGTGTCCAGGACGCCGGAGGCGCGGAGGGCGTCGATCGGGACCGTGGCGAGCGCCGTACGGATCGCCGCTTCGTCGTCCGCGCGCGCGGAGGTCTCCGCGCCCGCGCCCGTACGGCCGTCGGTGGCGCCGCCGGTGCCACCGTCGGGGAACAGTTCCGCGCACACGTGCGTGGTCAGTGCGGACGGGGTGGGGTAGTCGAAGACGAGTGTGGACGGCAGCGGTACGCCGAGCGCGCCGCCGAGCCGGTTGCGCAGTTCGACGGAGGTGAGCGAGTCGAAGCCCAGCTCCTTGAAGGTCTGCTCGGGGCCGACGTCGCCGCCCGACCCGTAGCCGAGGACGCCGGCGACCTGGGTGCAGACGGTGTCGAGCACCGTACGGTGCCGTTCGGCGGGCGCCAGGCCCGCCAGCCGGCGGCTGAGCGAGTCGGCGCTGTCCGCTCCGGCGGCGCCGGACGCGGCCGTACGGCGGGTGCCCGTGCGGACGAGGCCGCGCAGCAGCGGCGGCACGGTGCCGGTGCCGCCCAGGGCGCGGGTGTCCACGGCCATGGGCAGGACGGCGGGGCCGGGCTGGTCGAGCGCCAGGTCGAAGAGGGCGAGGCCCTGTTCGGGGCGCAGGGCGGGCAGCCCGGCGCGTGCCATGCGGCGGAGGTCGGCGTCGCCGAGTCCGCTGGTCATGCCGGTGGTCTGGGACCAGGGGCCCCAGGCGAGCGACGTCGCGGGCAGGCCGTCGGAGCGGCGGCGGGCCGCGAGGGTGTCCAGGTAGGCGTTGGCGGCGGCGTAGTTGCCCTGGCCCGGTGAGCCGAGCACGCCGGCGGAGGACGAGAAGACGACGAACGCGGCGAGGTCGGCGTCCCGGGTCAGCTCGTGCAGGTTGGTCACCGCGTCCGCCTTGGGGCGCAGCACCGTGTCGAGCCGTTCGGGGGTCAGCGAGCCGATCACGCCGTCGTCCAGAACGCCCGCCGTGTGCACGACGCCCGTCAGCGGACGGTCGGCGGGAATGCCCGCGAGCAGACCCTTCAGCGCGTCACGGTCAGCGGCGTCGCCGCCGATCCGGATCGGGGTGAACGCGGGGTCGCTGGACAAGCGGCTGCTGCGGAAGTACGGGAAGGCGACTCCGGAGGCGCTGGTGGAGTCGGCGTTGTGGGAGTGCTCGCTGTTCGAGGAGCACGGTTTCCGCGACATCAAGATCTCCGTCAAGCACAACGACCCGGTGACGATGATCGCGGCGTACCGGCAGTTGGCGTCCCGCTGCGACTACCCGCTGCACCTGGGGGTGACCGAGGCCGGTCCCGCGTTCCAGGGCACCATCAAGTCGGCCGTCGCCTTCGGCGTACTGCTGTCGGAGGGCATCGGCGACACCATCCGGGTCTCGCTGTCCGCGCCGCCCGTGGAGGAGTGCAAGGCGGGGGAGCAGATTCTGCAGTCGCTGGGGCTGCGCCCGCGCCATCTCGAGATCGTCTCGTGCCCCTCCTGCGGCCGCGCACAGGTCGACGTCTACACGCTCACCGAGCAGGTCAACGCCGCGTTCGAGGGCTTCCCGCACCCGCTGCGCGTGGCCGTCATGGGCTGCGTCGTGAACGGCCCCGGCGAGGCCCGCGAGGCGGACCTCGGGGTCGCGTCGGGCAACGGCAAGGGGCAGATCTTCGTGAAGGGCGAGGTCATCAAGACCGTGCCCGAGTCGAAGATCGTCGAGACGCTCGTGGAGGAGGCACTCCGCCTCACCGAGGGCCTTCCGGAGGACTCCGTTCAGGACCTTCCCGAGGACACCGCCGTGGAGGTGGCGTCATGACCCTCACCACGACCGCCGACGGACCGGACCTCGACGGCGTGCCCGCCGCCGTGGACGTACTGCTCGACGGGTTCTTCGACCGCAAGGCCGGCCGCGGCCGGGCCCCGCACCTGCCCCATCTCGTCGAGCTGCTGCGCGCGTTCACGAAGGGCGGCAAGCGCCTGCGGCCCGTGCTGTGCGCCCGCGGCTGGCAGGCGGCGGGCGGCGGCGACCCGGCCGCCGTACTCCCCGCCGCGGCCTCCCTGGAGCTGTTCCACACCTTCGCGCTGATCCACGACGACGTGATGGACCGCAGCGACACCCGGCGCGGACGGCCCACCGTGCACCGGCTGCTGGCCGCGCGCGCCCGCCGCCACCCGCACCTGCTGGACGCCGAACGCTTCGGCGACAGCGGCGCGATCCTGGTCGGCGACCTGGCCATGGTCTGGTCCGACGAGCTGTTCCACGACTGCGGCCTGCCGCCGGAACGGCTCGCCGCCGCCCGGCCGTTCCTCGACGCGATGCGCGGCGAGGTCATGCACGGCCAGTACCTCGACGTGCTCAGCTGCACCGACTTCGACAGCGGTCTGGACGCCGCCCTGAACGTCATCCGCTACAAGACGGCCCGCTACACCGTCGAACGCCCCCTGCAGCTGGGCGTCGCCCTCGCCGGCGGCGGCCCGCCGCTGCTCGACGCGTGCTCCGCGTACGGGCTGCCCGTAGGCGAGGCGTTCCAGCTGCGGGACGACGTGATCGGCGTCTTCGGCGACCCCGCCGTCACCGGCAAGTCCTGTCTGGACGACCTGCGCGAGGGCAAGCACACGGCGCTGCTCGCCCTGGCACTCGAATGCGCCGACGCCGCCCAGGCCCGCACCCTGCGCGCGCTGGTCGGCGACCCGGAGCTGGACGAGGAGGGCGCGGCGCGCATCCGTTCCGTACTGCTGTCCTCCGGCGCCCTCGACACCGTCGAGCACATGATCACGGAACGCCGCCGGCGCGCCCTGCGCGCCCTGGAGCAGGCGCCGTTCCCCGCCGCCACGCGCTCCGCCCTGCAGCAACTCGCCGTCGACGCGACCGAGAGGACCTCATGACCGCCCACACCCCGCCCGTGCCCGCGCCGTCCGGACGCGTCCTGCTGGCCGCGCCCCGCGGCTACTGCGCCGGCGTCGAACGCGCCGTGGCCGCCGTGGAACGCGCGCTGGAGAAGTACGGCCCGCCCGTCTACGTACGCAAGCAGATCGTCCACAACACCCACGTGATCCGGACGCTGGAACGGAAGGGCGCCGTCTTCGTCGAGGAGACGGACGACGTGCCCGAGGGCGGCACCGTGCTGTTCTCCGCGCACGGCGTCGCCCCCGAGGTACACGAACAGGCCGCCGCGCGCCGCCTGACGGCGATCGACGCCACCTGCCCGCTGGTGACGAAGGTGCACCGGGAGGCACTGCGCTTCGCCGAGGAGGGCTACGACATCCTCCTCATCGGGCACGAGGGCCACGAGGAGGTCATCGGCACGATGGGCGAGGCGCCCGACCGCGTCCAGCTCGTGGACGGCCCGGACGCGGTGGACGGCGTATGCGTACGGGACGAGCGGCGCGTCGTCTGGCTGTCGCAGACGACGCTGTCCGTGGACGAGACCATGGAGACCGTCGAACGCCTCAGGGAGCGCTTCCCGGCGCTCGTCAGCCCGCCCAGCGACGACATCTGCTACGCGACGCAGAACCGCCAGCTCGCCGTCAGGCAACTGGCCGCCGACTGCGAGCTGGTGATCGTCGTCGGCTCGCGGAACTCGTCCAACTCGGCCCGGCTCGCGGAGGTCGCGCTCCAGGCCGGCGCGGCCGCCTCGTACCTCGTGGACAGCGCACAGGAAGCGCGGGAGGAGTGGCTGCGCGGGGTGTCCACGGTCGGTGTGACGAGCGGCGCCTCCGTGCCGGACGTCCTGGTCGACGAGCTGCTGGTCTGGCTCGCCGGCCGCGGCTACGCGGACGTCGGGATCGTCACGGCGACGGAGGAGCGGCAGCGGTTCGCGCTGCCGCGCGAACTGGCCCGCTCATGACCGTACTTCGCCCGCTCAGCACCCTGCCCGTGACCGTACGCGCAGCCAGGAGGCGCCGTGGAAACCGTGGGCGTTGACCCCGTGGAACTCGCAGATCCAGTAGACCCCGTACAGCCCGCGCAGCCCCCAGACTGTCTCTTATCCACCACTGAGACGAGGCGGGCGAGTGCAGCGCCGGCCCCTGCGTCATCTCCATCGCGAAGTCGTCCGCCAGCTCCAGGATCGTCGCGCGCCCCTCCAGCTCCGCGACCCAGCCCGGCGGCAGCGCCGTCTCGCCGTTGATGGTGCCGAGCAGGTTGCCGCAGATCGAGCCGGTGGCGCCGCTGTCCCCGCCGTGGGTGACCCCGAGCAGCAGCCCGTGCTGCACGTCCCCGGCCACCAGCGCGCACGCGACCGCTCTCGACAGGGCCTCCCCCGCCGTCCCGCCCTGCGGCCGGTCCCTCATGCCCCCCCCCCGCTGCCACCGCCCTCTCCCGCCGCCGCCTCCACCCCGTCCCTCTCCCCTATACACTCCATCTCCCGCCCCCGCCACCCTCGCCGCCGGTCCCGCCTACCTCCGCCTCGTCCGCCTCGAAGCCGTGCTCGCCGAGACCGTCGCCCGCCTGGACGCCGACCGCACCGCGACCGCCGCCGCCGGGCCCGCCACTTCCGCCGGTGCGTCCGACGGGCGCGAGTACGGCCCGGGTGAGCACACCGTGCGCGCCGTACGGTGCGCGTTCTCCGAACTCGCCCTGTCCTTCACCCTCTTCGGGCACCACCGGTTCGAGCAGGCCCTGCGCGCCCTGCCCGCGCACACCGCGCTGAACGACCTGCCGCCCGACTGCCCCGAGCCGGACCGCGCCCTCCCCGGGCACACCGAGTCGTGCCCGCACTGCCGGGAGTTCCTGCGGCTCAACCCCGCCTACGCGTGCCTCCCGCAGCGCCGCGCACGGCTGCTCCAGGACACCGTGGACCTCGCCGTACGGGCCCGGCTGGCCCTCGCGCGCGCGGCGCTCACCGGAGGGGACGGCGGCCTGGAACGGGCGTACGAGGAGTGGGCGGAGGCGATCGCCGTCTCCGGCCGGGCGGCGATGACCGTACGCACCAAGATGGCCGTCCTGCGCATGGTCCTCGGCCGTGCCGACGCGCTCTCCGACGAGGACAGCGTGCGGCGCGGCAGCTGCCTGGACGAGGCCATCAGCATCGTGGAACGCGCGCTCCCGCTGCTCGGCCCGCCCGGACGGCAGCCGCTGTCGGCGAAGCTGTCCGAACTGCTCGCCGTACGGGGCGTGTGGGGCGGATACGGCTGCGCCGAGTACGACATCCGCCCGGACATGGTGCGGGCGGAGGCGGATCTGCGCCGGGCGCTCGAACTCAACCCGGAGTCCGTGTACGCGCGCGACAACCTCGTACGGGTGCTCGTCTTCGGCCTCGATCCGCGGCCGGGCACCGGCAGCAGGGTGCACAAGCTGACGGTGCTGCTGGAGGCGTTCCGGCTGCTGCACGGAGGGCTGGAACGGCTGCCCACGCACGCCCGTTACTGGGAGACGCTGGGCGACGCCCTCGAAGACCTCGAGTCGCTGCTGCTCGGCGGCCTCTCCTCGCAGCGGCTCCTTGACCACCTGGTGCAGGTGCCGGACGAGGTGGAGCGTGCACAGGGCGACGCGGCGGCACGCGCCCGCGAACTCCTGGAGGAGGCGCGGCGGCTGCGCGACGCGCAGGGCGACACCGCCGGGGCGCTGCACCTGCTGGCACGCGCCACCCGCGCGCACCCCTCGAACGCGGACGTGCGCCTGGAGCTGCTGCGCACCACGGAGCAGCGGCTGAACGAACTGTGCGAGCCGGGGGCGTGATCGGTGCATGCGGTGTACGGGGTGCGAGCGGCGCAGGCCGTACGCGAGCGAGCTGGGTGAGAAGACGAAGGGTGAGGGACTGTGTTCAAGGATCCGCTGACCGCGTGGCACGGGCCGTTCCCGTACGACGTGCTGGCTCCGGTGGGGGTGACACCCGCGACGACGCACTCGGAGATGCAGGACGTGTCGTTCGACCTGATGGTGCAGCGCCTGATGACCCCGGAGACGCAGACCGCGTGGAACGAACTGCGCACCCTCCAGAAGCGGTTGCTGGTCGACGCCGTGCTGTGGGACGTCGATCCGGAGGCGGAGATCGCCACCGCACGGCAGGAGCTGGACGAGGCCCTGAGCGACCCGGGGGAGCCGCCCGAGGTGGCCGCGTGCCTGGCGCCGCCGGGAGCGGACGCGCTCGACTGGCTGGTGGAGGAGCTGGACGGGGTGGAGCTGAACGCCCCCGAACCGGCCCTCCCGGACGAGGCGGACGACGCGCTGTCCGGTGCGCCCGTACCGCCGGGCCTGCTCGACGAGTTGATCCGGTTCGACCGCTGAGCCGGTCGCCGTGCACGGGAAGGGAGGGGGTCCGCGCTGATGAGTGAGCCGAAGACACCGCAGGGCGGCGGGGCCGAACTGGACCGGCTGCGCTGGGAGTTCGCCGCCGCGCTGGACGAACGCGAGGCGGCGCACCGCGAGCAGACAGGCCGCCTGCTGACGGCGCTCCTCGGCGCGCTCGACTCGTTCGACCGGCTGCTTGCCGACGGCCCGCCGCCCGCGGACGGCGAGGGCGTGCAGGCGTACCACCAGAGCGTAGGGCTGGTAGCCCGGCAGCTGGACGAGGCCGTCCGTACGGGTGGGCTGGAGCCGATCGGGCTGCGCGGTGAGACGGCGGACCCGGCCACCCACCAGGTGATCGACGTACGGGAGCCGGGGCCGCCCGGTACGGCGGAGGACGAGGTGCTGGAGGTCGCACGGCGCGGATACCGGTACCACGGGCGGGTGTTGCGCGCGGCGCAGGTGGTGGTCGCGGGCCCCGCGCCCGTACCCGTACCCGAATCCCTGCCCGCACCGGAAGCGGACCGCGAACCGGAACCCGCGCCGGACCGCGAACCGGAACCCGAACCGGAGCCCGCGCCGGACCCCGGACCGGAACCGGCCCCGTATACCAATCTGACCCAGCGCACGACAGCCTAGGTGTAGACCGCGGAGGGGGCGGATCGATTAAGCAAACACGTAAACACACAACAAGAAATGCTGCAATGACACGACTTCGGCGGTGTGCTTGAGCCCCGCTACATTATCGGCGCGGAATCACTTGACCAGTGAGCTATTACGCACTCTTTCAAGGATGGCTGCTTCTAAGCCAACCTCCTGGTTGTCTCTGCGACTCCACATCCTTTCCCACTTAGCACACGCTTAGGGGCCTTAGTCGATGCTCTGGGCTGTTTCCCTCTCGACCATGGAGCTTATCCCCCACAGTCTCACTGCCGCGCTCTCACTTACCGGCATTCGGAGTTTGGCTAAGGTCAGTAACCCGGTAAGGCCCATCGCCTATCCAGTGCTCTACCTCCGGCAAGAAACACACGACGCTGCACCTAAATGCATTTCGGGGAGAACCAGCTATCACGGAGTTTGATTGGCCTTTCACCCCTAACCACAGGTCATCCCCCAGGTTTTCAACCCTGGTGGGTTCGGGCCTCCACGACCTCTTACAGCCGCTTCACCCTGCCCATGGCTAGATCACTCCGCTTCGGGTCTTGAACACGCTACTAGGCCGCCCTCTTCGGACTCGCTTTCGCTACGGCTCCCCCACAACGGGTTAACCTCGCAACATGCCGCAAACTCGCAGGCTCATTCTTCAAAAGGCACGCAGTCACGACACAGAAAGCACAAGGCTCCCTGTGCGACGCTCCCACGGCTTGTAGGCACACGGTTTCAGGTACTCTTTCACTCCCCTCCCGGGGTACTTTTCACCATTCCCTCACGGTACTATCCGCTATCGGTCATCAGGGAATATTTAGGCTTAACGGGTGGTCCCGCCAGATTCACACAGGATTTCTCGGGCCCCATGCTACTTGGGTGGCTGTCCAATGAGTCGAGAATGTTTCGGCTACGGGGGTCTTACCCTCTACGCCAGGCCTTTCGCATGCCCTTCGCCTACACCCACGATTTATCACTCACCGACCGTCCGGCAGAACGATCAAAACAACTCCCACAACCCCGCACGCGCAACCCCTGCCGGGTATCACACACATACGGTTTAGCCTCCTCCGGTTTCGCTCGCCACTACTCCCGGAATCACTATTGTTTTCTCTTCCTGCGGGTACTGAGATGTTTCACTTCCCCGCGTTCCCTCCACACACCCTATACATTCAGGTGCGGGTGACAGCCCATGACGACTGCCGGGTTTCCCCATTCGGACACCCCCGGATCACAGCTCGGTTGACAGCTCCCCGGGGCCTATCGCGGCCTCCCACGTCCTTCATCGGTTCCTGATGCCAAGGCATCCACCGTGCGCCCTTAAAAACTTGGCC
>NZ_CP031320.1:7995248-8032085 GCF_003355155.1 Streptomyces armeniacus
CCGGCGGCGCCTCCTCGGAGGCATCGGGAGCATCGGGAGCATCGGAGTCCGCAGAGTCCTCGGCCGCGTCCTCGGCCTGCTGCTGTTCCTGCTCCGGCTGCGGCTGCTCCGTCTGTTCCTGCCGCACCGTCTCGGTCTGCGCCTGCGCCTGCGCCTGCCCCGGCACAACGGCCGCCGGCAGCAGCCACGCACCGACCCCCAGCGCTCCCGCCACCGCAGCCGTACGGACCAACTGCCGGTTCCACAGCGGCTTCTCCTGCCACCCCGGCCTCGGCGTGGAGAACGCCGACTCTGCCGCCTCCGACGGCCGAGAGCCGTCCCCGGCACCGACCGTGTCCGCCACGACGGCGTACACCAGGTCGCGCACCGTGGTCGCCGGCACCTCGGTCACCGCACCGCGGCGCGAGGGTGAGGGCGTACGCGTCTCTCCCGGCGGCACCGCCACGTACGCGACCCGCCCGAGACCGGCCAGGTCCTCGTCGACGCCGATGTCGACGATCAGCAGCGCGGCCGCGGAGAGTTCCACACCCGTACGCTGCTCATCCCACCAGCCGCGCAGCCGCCGCGCCGCACCCGGCTCGGCGAACTCGTCCCCGTACATCGGCGGTACCAGCACCGGCATGTTCCCGCCGGCCGTGGCCGCCAGCGACCGCATACCCACAGCGACGGCGTCGGCCAGTTCGGGGTCCCTGACCAGCACCAGACAGGCGTGACCGGTGCGATCCTCGGGTGACCCGGAATGTGCCTTCGTGCTCGGGGGACAGCCACGTGGATCCGGGGCTTTCCGTGGTTGCATAATCGGCGCCTCCTCACGGCTGGACGAAAACGCGCCAGCCCTTTCACCGCTGGACTCGGCACGACGAAGTCCTCGTCGCCTGGTGCGCGGTGACGCTAGGGGACATCGCTCGGGACCCCTCCCGGCCCGCCCCGTGATTCTGGGTACGGGCGGGCCGGGCCCGGAGAAGGGCCCAAGACGCCGTGGACCGGTGTAAGTCGATTGGGAGACGGATGAATTGCGCACGTCTGTCCGATGCTGAACTGCTCCGTCTCGCACGGGAAGGAGGAGAGGCGTCCTTCCCCGCGCTCGATGAGTTGGAGCAGCGCCACTTCGCCGCTGTGCGGGCCTTCGCAGCGGCAGGGACCGTACGCCCGTCAGACGCCGGTGAACTGGCGCGGCAGTCGTGGGAGGAGGCCCTGCGGCGGCAGGAGGACGGCAGCGCCAGTGGTGCCGTACGCCCTTACGCGCTCGCTTCCGTGCTGCGCACGGCATCCGCGTGGGCGCGGGAGGGTCAGGAGAGCGCGCTGCAAGCGGAGTTGGCGGCCGAGGGCGCCGCGGCACCGCTGTCCCACCCCGCCTCACTCGTGGCGCGCGCCTTCGCCGATCTTCCGGACCGCGGCCAGACGGTTCTGTGGCACCAGACGGTCGAACGTGATGACAGCACACTGACAGGCCAGTTGGCCGGCGCCGACCCCGGTGAGGTGCCCGCACTCACCCGCCGTGCGCGGAGGGATCTGCACAACGCGTACGTCCAGCTCCTCCAGGACGGGATGCAGGACGAGTGCCGCCCGTTCCACCCCATGCTGCTCGCCTACGTGAACGAGGGATCGACCGACGTCGCGGCGGAACTCGCCCCGCACCTGCGGGAATGCGCCCGCTGTTCCCGCGCCGTCGCCGACCTCGGGCGGGTGCGGCACGACTGCGGCGCGCTGCTGGCGAAGGCGCTGCTGCCGTGGGGCGGTCTGGAGTACGCCTCCCGCCGTACGAACGCGGACGACGGCCAGGAGGCTTCAGCGCCGGGAGCCGGGGTGTTGCCGCCCGTGCCGGGCGCCGCTGCGACCGGCGCCCCGCAGAGCGGCGGTGGAGGTGCGGGGAACGGCGGTACGGCGAGCGGCAGTACGGCGAACGGTGCCGCGCCGCCCCGGGGTCAGGCCCCCGACCCCGAGACCCCACCACGAGCTATGATGAGGCGGGCGTCGGCAGCGGCAGATGTGTATAAGGGCCAGGCCCGCAAGGAGTTCACCAGGCGGCGGACGCCACGATCCCGGCCTCGTGGGCGAGAATCGCGGCCTGCACCCGATTACGCAGCCCGAGCCTGCTCAGGACCGCGCTCACATAGCTCTTCACGGTCCCTTCCACCACATGCATCCGCTCGGCGATATCCGCGTTCGACAGCCCGGAACCGACCAGTGCCAGCACCTCGCGTTCCCGGTTCGTGAGCACCGCGATCCGCTCGCGCGCCTCGGCCCCCCGCGACATACGGGCGCCCGCGCTGCCGGAACTCAGCTCGCTGATGACCCGCTGGGCCACGCGGGGCGACAGGAAGGCGGCGCCCTCCGCCACCGCCCGTACGCCCGCGAGCAGTTCGCGCGGCGCGCCCGCCTTGAGCAGGAAGCCGCTGGCGCCGTCCGTCAGCGCCCGCGCGATGTACTCGTCCTCGGAGAAGGTCGTCAGCATCACCGTGGCGGTGTCCGGCACCGTCCGCCTGATCTCGGCGGCGGCGTCCAGCCCGTCCATGCGCGGCATCCGGACGTCCAGCAGGACGACGTCGGGCCGCTCCTCCCGCGTCAGCGCCACGGCCTCCCGGCCGTCCGACGCCTCCGCCGCGATCACCTCGATCTCCGGGTCCGTGGACAGGATCGCCCGCACCCCGGCGCGGATCATCTCTTCGTCGTCGGCCAGCAGAACTCGGATCACCACTGGACAGTACAACTTCCCCAGCGGCCGCAGCACTGCCGAAAGTTGGGGGAGAAAGCGCGTTCACCCGTGACGGGAGGCCAGTTCGCCGAGCGCGGAGATCACCTCGTCGTCATCCAGCTGCCTGAAGTCCTTGTACCACTCTCCGACGGACCGGAACGCCGGCGAGCGGTGCAGACACAGCACCTGGTCCGCCTCGCTCTCCAGCGCCGCGGCGGTGTGCTCCGCGCCCACGGGCACCGCGAGGAGCAGCCACCGCGCGCCCCGCTCCCGGGCCGAGCGGAGTGCGGCCCGTGCGGTGACCCCGGTGGCCAGCCCGTCGTCGACGATGATCACGGCACGGCCGTCGAGATCCAGCGGCGGCCGTCCGCGCTGGTACAGCTCCTCGCGGCGGCGCAGCTCCTCCCGTTCCCGGGCGACGGCGGGCTCCAGCCGCTCGGGGGTCAGCCCGAGCATGGCCAGCGACTCGGAGTCGAAGTACGGCGGGGCGTCGCCGGCGAGGGCGCCGACCCCCACCTCCGGGTTCCCGGGGGCGCCGATCTTGCGTGCGACCAGTACGTCCAGCGGCGCGTCCAGCGTGCGCGCGACCTCCGCGGCCACCGGGACTCCGCCACGTGGCAGCCCCAACACCAGTGGGTCCTCGGGCCCGCCCCCGGGCTGCGCGTTCATGATCTCGCTGGCCAGCGCCCGTCCGGCCTGCCGGCGGTCGTGGAATCGCATGGCGGCGCTCCTCCATCGGTGTCTCCGCGGCCCCGGGGCCTCGCGGGCAGGCGCCCGCGCGGCCCGTGGGCCCGTGCTCGGGGTGCGAGTACCTCGAACGGATACGGGAACTCGTCATCGGACCCGGCGGGGAAGGTGAGGCGTGTGTTCGAAGCGGAAGACATCCGGGAATGGCGCGGCCACGACGTGGTCGACACGGGCGGCAGCAAGATCGGATCGCTGGAGTCGGTGTATGTCGACACCGCGACCGACCGGCCTGCCTTCGTCACCGTCACCGTCGGGATGCCGACCCGGCGGCGGCTGGTGTTCGTGCCGCTGGACGACGCCGTCGTCGGCCCCGGCCACCTCAAGGTTCGCTACGACAAGAAGCAGGTCAAGGACGCCCCGACCATCGACGTCGACGGGGAGCTGCCGGCCGAGGAGGAGCCGGCGGTCTTCTCGCACTACGAGCTCGCCTACCAGCCCGGAGCGGGCGGAGAGCGGCGCCTCGCCCGCCGGTGACCGCTGACCCTGACCCTGGCCGCCGGCGCGCGGACGGACGGGGCCCCGTGACGGGGCGCCCAACGACCGGAGCGGAGTGAGACCCGATGACTGCCGTGCTGCTGTTCCTCATCGTGGCGATCGTGCTGGGAATCGTCGGATGGGTGGTGGAAGGCCTGTTCTGGCTGTTCATCCTCGGTGTGCTGCTGTTCATGGCCGATCTGGTGTTCTCGGGCGTCCTGATCGGCCGTGGGCGCGGCATGCGCAGCCACCGGTGACACCCGTCCGCGGCGTGCCCGTGTCAGCCCTGTCGCGAGGGCCCGCTTGCTCGGCACATGAGGGCGGCTTAAGAGGGAACGCGCATTCTGCCTTGGTCGGTTCTTCACCGGCCGTAGTGAGGGAGGGGTGTGCGGGTGCCGCGTCCACGGAGATCGGTCATCAGTCGTTGTCTTCGTCCGGTGTGGGACGCCCTGATCACCTTCGGCACCCACTGGGTCTACATCCCGCCGACCCCCTCGCGCCCCGCCACACGCGGCCGGGGGTCACGACTGGTACGGGCCACCGCAACCGGCACCTGCTCCGGGCTGGTGTGGCTGGCGGACCGGACACCGCCGCTCGGTTCATGGCACGTCTCCTCCGCTGGCAGCGAGTGCTGGCAGACCCGGTTCTGACACGGCACCAGGTAACGCCATTCGTAGGATTTACGGCCTCTTCCGCGCGCCGGGACGCGCCGGAACCGCCCGTATGCCTGAGCCGGACCCGTATCCGTACCGCCCGGGGCGGGGCAGGGGTGCTACTCCAGCTTCGCGCGGACCTCGCGCGCCGCCTGGGTGAGGTGGCGGAGGGACTCCCGTACCTCCGGCCAGGTACGGGTCTTCAGGCCGCAGTCCGGGTTCGCCCACAGGCGGTCCGCCGGGAGGGCGCGGAGGCCGGTGTACAGGAGGGCCACGAGTTCGCCCTGGTCGGGGACGCGCGGGGAGTGGATGTCGTACACACCGGGGCCGACCTCGCGCGGGTAGTCCGCGTCGGCCAGTTCCTCCGCGACGCGCATGTGGGAGCGGGCCGCCTCCAGGCTGATGACGTCCGCGTCGAGGCTCTCGATCGCGGACAGGATCTCGCCGAACTCCGCGTAGCACATGTGCGTGTGGATCTGCGTGTCCGCGCGGACGCCGCCCGTCGTCAGCCGGAACGCCTCCGTCGCCCACTCCAGATACGCGCCTCGGTCCGCCTCGCGCAGCGGCAGGGACTCGCGCAGCGCGGGCTCGTCGACCTGGATGACGGCTGTGCCCGCGTCCTCCAGGTCCGCGACCTCGTCCCGCAGTGCCAGCGCGACCTGCCGTGCGGTGTCGGCGAGCGGCTGGTCGTCGCGTACGAAGGACCAGGCGAGCATCGTGACCGGGCCCGTGAGCATGCCCTTGACGGGCCGGCCGGTGAGCGACTGGGCGTAGCGTGTCCAGCGCAGCGTCATGGGCTCGGGCCGCGAGACGTCGCCGGCGAGGATCGGCGGCCGTACGTAGCGGGTGCCGTACGACTGGACCCAGCCGTGCCGGGTGGCGAGGTAGCCGGTGAGCTGTTCGGCGAAGTACTGCACCATGTCGTTGCGTTCGGGCTCGCCGTGCACGAGCACGTCCAGGCCGGCGTCCTCCTGGAAGGCGATCACGTCGCGGATCTCGGCGCTCATGCGTGCGTCGTACGCCGCCCGGTCGATGCGCCCGGCGCGCAGGTCCGCGCGCGCGGTGCGCAACGCCGCCGTCTGCGGGAACGAGCCGATGGTGGTCGTCGGCAGCAGCGGCAGCCGCAGCCGGGCGCGCTGGGCGGCGGCGCGTTCGGCGTACGGCTGCGTGCGGGCGGCGTCCGCCGGGGTGACGGCGGCGGAGCGCGCCCGTACGGCGGGATCGCGGGTGAGCGCGGAGCCCGAACGGGAGGCCCGCGCCGCCCGGTTGGCGGCCAGCTGCGGCGCGATGGCGTCGGCGCCCGCGCCGAGCCCGTGCGCGAGGGTGACGACCTCCGCGGTCTTCTGCCGGGCGAACGCGAGCCACCGTGCGACCTGCGGGTCCACGTCGCGTTCGACGGAGGCGTCGAGCGGTACGTGCAGCAGCGAGCAGGAGGCGGCGACGTCGACGCGGCCGGCGAGGCCGAGGAGGGTGGCGAGGGTGGACAGGGAGCGTTCGAGGTCGTTGATCCACACGTTGCGGCCGTCGACGACGCCCGCGACGAGGCGCTTGCCGGGGAGGCCGCCGTTCGCGGCGAGCGCGTCCAGGTTGGCGGCGGCGGGCCCGGTGAAGTCCAGCGCCAGGCCCTCGACCGGAGACTGGGCGAGGACGGGCAGCGCGTCGCCGAGCCGGTCGAAGTAGGAGGCGACGAGGAGGCGCGGGCGGTCGGCGAGGGCGCCGAGTTCGCGGTACGCGCGGGCCGCGGCGTTCAGTACGGCGGGCGGCTGGTCCTGTACGAGCGCGGGCTCGTCCAGCTGCACCCAGCCGGCGCCGGCGGCGCGCAGGTCGGCAAGCACTTCGGCGTAGACGGGCAGCAGCCGGTCCAGCAGGGTGAGCGGCTCGAAGTCCGGGTCGGCACCGGGCGCCGGCTTGGCCAGCAGCAGGAACGTGACCGGCCCGACCAGCACGGGGCGTGCGTCGTGCCCGAGCGCGCGTGCCTCGGTGTACTCGCCGACGGGCTTGCCCGAGTCCGTACGGAAGACGGTGTCCGGGCCGAGTTCGGGCACCAGGTAGTGGTAGTTGGTGTCGAACCACTTGGTCATCTCGAGCGGCGGCGCCTCCTGCGTGCCGCGCGCCATGGCGAAGTAGCCGTCCAGCGCGTCGGCTTCGACCGCGGCGCGGTGCCGGTGGGGCACTGCGCCGGTCATGACGAGGGTGTCGAGGACGTGGTCGTACAGCGAGAAGTCCCCGCTGGGCACCTCCCGTACGCCGGCGTCGGCCAGCTCCCGCCACACGTCGCGGCGGAGCGCGGCGCAGACGTCGCGGAGCGCGTCGGCGGTGAGGCGCCCGGACCAGTAGCGCTCGACGGCCTTCTTCAGTTCGCGGCGGGGGCCCTGCCGCGGGTAGCCGTGGACGGTGGCGGCCGGGCGGGCGGGGCCGCCGGGGATGTTCTGCCGGGGGGGGAACCCGTCCGAGGGCACGGGCAGGCCCAGCACCCCGTCCCCGACCCACGGCGGACGGCCCATCTCCGGGAAGATCCAGCCCAACGGGCGGGCGATCAGCGGGAGGGGGGGGGTGAGGAACGACACCCGCCAGTACCAGGTCGTGAGCGTCGGCCCCAGCTCCCGGTGCTTGGTGAGCGCGAGCCGCGGCACCTCGTCCGCGCCCGTACGGAGCCGGTCGGCGAGCCACAGCTTCCTATAGCTACATGCTAGCCGCTGCATGCGCGTAGCTTCGTACGTGACAACGAGGTACCACGGACCGACAGAGAGGCCGTCGGGGGCAGGGTCAGAGGTGTATAAGAGACGTGTATGGGGGCGCGGGGGTGGGGTTATCCCTACCATGGCCCCGCCCCGCGCCTTCGCGGGCAGGGCGAAACGGGGCAAGCACCCCGACCCTGATACGGGCCGGGACCGCGACAGTGAGCAGGGCCTAGACTCCGGTGCGTACAGATCGTCGAACGCGCGAGACAGTGGACCTAGCGGGACACAAGGGACGCAGAGGACACTCGCCAGGGGTACAGCGCAGGGACACCACCTACCCAGCGGATCCGAACACGTGAGGACGGGACGGACGTGCCGGACTATTTCCACGGCTACTCGGTCGTCGGGCTGGTCGCCGCCGTGGGCGTGCTCTTCGTCGCGGTGGCCTTCGGCGCCGGCAGGCTGCTGCGACCGGTCGTGCCGACGCGGGAGAAGATGCTGACGTACGAGTGCGGCGTCGACCCGGTCGGCGAGGGCTGGGCGCACACCCAGGTCCGCTACTACGTCTACGCCTTCCTCTACGTCATCTTCGCCGTCGACTCGGTCTTCCTGTTCCCCTGGGCGACGGTCTTCGCCGCGCCGGGCTTCGGCGGGACCACGCTCGTGGAGATGTTCATCTTCCTCGGGTTCCTGGCGGTCGGGCTGCTGTACGCATGGAAGAAGGGCGTCCTGGAATGGACGTAACGAGGACGGAGAAGACGGAGAAGGGGACGGACGGCGACGCCGCGGGCGCTCGTACGGGCGCGGGCGCCGGACCGGTGGACCTGCCCGCGCCGGCCCCGCGTATAGGCGCGCTGGCGCGGCTCGCGCCCGAACCCATGAAGGTGGTCCTCAACTGGGGCCGCCGCTACAGCCTCTGGGTCTTCAACTTCGGGCTCGCCTGCTGCGCGATCGAGTTCATCGCCGCGTCGATGGCCCGGCACGACTTCATCCGCCTAGGCGTGATCCCGTTCGCACCGGGGCCGCGGCAGGCGGACCTCATGGTCGTCTCGGGCACCGTGACCGACAAGATGGCGCCGGCGGTCAAGCGGCTCTACGAGCAGATGCCCGAGCCGAAGTACGTGATCTCGTTCGGCGCCTGCTCCAACTGCGGCGGCCCGTACTGGGACTCGTACTCCGTGACCAAGGGCGTCGACCAGATCATCCCCGTCGACGTGTACGTGCCGGGCTGCCCGCCGCGTCCGGAGGCGCTGCTGCAGGGCATCCTCAAGCTGCAGGAGAAGATCTCGCGGGAGTCGACCGCGACCCGCTACGGGCCGGGGGCGGCCGAGGCGAACGGCGGCGGGCGTCCGACGGCGGCGGCGCTGACGAGCCCGCTGGCGGAGGCGCCGACTCCGGGGTCGGGGCCTGGGGCCGGGTCGGCTCCGGCTCCCGCTCCGGGTGCTGCTGAAGCCGAGCCGGGCAGCGGTGACGGCGGGGGCACCGGGGAGGGGGACCGGTGAGCGAGCCGTCTGAGCCGTCTGAGCCGCTCGAGACGCCGGGGCCTGCCGGGGCCGAGGAGCCTGCCGGGGCCGCAGGTGCGTCCGAGTCGCCTGAGTCTGCCGAGACTGCCGAGACTGCCGAGCCGCAGCCGCAGGAGCCGGTGGGCTGGCTGCCGCGTCCCGCGGACGCGATCTTCGGCGAGGGGGCGACCGCCGAGGAGGCGTACGCGCTCCTCACCGTCGACGTCCCGCCGGACCGCTGGATTCCGGCGCTGGCGGCGGCCCGCGACGAGTTGGGCTGCACGTACTTCGACTGGCTGAGCGCCGTCGACGAGCCCGGCACCGGCTTCCGCGTCTGCGCCCATCTCGCCGCACTGCCCGCGCTCCGGCCGGCCGGGGGCGGCGCTCCCGTACCGCTGCGACGGCTCGTGGTGCGTACGACCGTGCCGCACGAGGCGCCCGTACTGCCCACGGCGACCGGCGTGTACGCGGGCGCGGCCTGGCACGAGCGCGAGACGCACGAGATGTTCGGCGTGGACTTCACGGACCACCCGCATCTCGAACGGCTGCTGCTGCCCGACGAGTTCGAAGGGCACCCGCTGCGCAAGGACTTCGTACTGGCCGCGCGCGTGGCCAAGGCGTGGCCGGGCGCGAAGGAGCCCGGCGAGTCCGGGCACGGCGGCCCCAAGCGGCGCCAGATGCAGCCGCCGGGCGTACCGGATCCGAACGAGTGGGGCCCGTTGAAGGGGCAGCTGCCGCCCGCACCCGCGCGCCCGGCGCGCGGTCGCGCGGCCGCGGCGGGCGAACGGCCCGCGCGCCGCGCACGCACCGCTAGCGCCGGCTCGGCGAGCCAGCAGCAGGCGCCCGAAGCGGGCGCGGACGCAGACGCGCCTGCGCCGCCCCGGCGCGCGCGGCGCGCGGGGGAGGGCTCGGCGAGCCAGCGCGCCGCCGCCCCCGCCACCTCCGACGAGCAGCAGCCCGCGGCGCCGGCCCCAGAAAACACCCACACAGCCACACACCAACTCCTCAGCTTCGACGGCGGCGTCAGATGTGTATAAGAAACCGCCAGGAGGCACACCCCCGCCCATGACCACCAAGAACAGACACGACCCGACCGCACCCCGGCTGACAGACGCTCAACTGCAATGGCTGCTGTCTCCGATTCACCGCGCACGAGTAGGCACGGACGGCAAGGGCTTTGCCCACGTCGAAGCCTGGGACATCCGCCGCCACCTCATCCGCGCCTTCGGATTCGGCGGCTACAACACCGATCTGCTTGCCGCCACCCTCGTCACCGAACGGGAGACCCCCAGCGGCAACGGAGGCCGGTCACGATGGACCGTCGTCTACCGCTGCGCCGTGCGGCTCACGGTCACCGTCGCAGGCACCGAGCTGGGCCACTGGCACGGCATCGCCACCGGAGACGCAACCAACCAGCCCAGCGCAGCCGACGCCCACGACCTGGCGCTGAAGACGGCCGACAGCCAGGCCCTGAAACGAGCCGCGATCAACCTCGGCGATCAGTTCGGGCTCAGCCTCTACAACGGCGGGTCGTTGGACCCCGTAGTTCTGCGTACCTTGGCTCACGCCACCGAGCGGGACCTACCGGCGGCCGACCCCCCGGTGCAGCCCGAACCGCAGTCCCCCCAGCAACAGCCCGCGTCGGACAAACCGAAGCAGGGCGAGCGTGAAACGGAATACGCGGCGATGATGAGCGCCGCCGCGAAGGCAGATTTCACGGACGAACTTCCCGAACAGTTCCGCACCTTCTTCGGGCACTCGATCGAAGAAGGAACGGCCGACGAATACCGGACGGCCCGAAAGTGCATGGAGGAAAACTGAATCTCCGCGAACTGGCCCTTCGGGAAGCCACGCTAACGCTCCGCCTCAACAGCACTAAGGACGAACTGAAGTCGGTTCGCGAAGCCACCCAACGAGCCCTGGAACAGACAAACAAGGAGAACGGAACCCGGCAGATCTCCGTAACTCTCCGAGACGGAACACAAGTAGGCACAATCAGTCTCAACGAGGACACGCGGGAAGCCGCAGTAATCGACGAAGAAGCGCTAAAAGAGTGGATCTCCCGAAACTACCCCGGTGAAATCCAAAGGAAACTCGTCGCAGAAATCCGTCCCGCATTCCTGTCACGGCTGCTCGCAGACGTGACCAGAGCAGGCACAGTGCGCGTAGCCGACACTGAAACAGGAGAAATCCAAGAAATTCCAGGAGTGGAAATCCGCGTCGCCCGGCGTGGAACTCACGCCCTGCGATTCAAGGACAACGACGCCAGAGAAGCCGTCCGCGCCTCCCAGCCCGCCGACAGGCCACCCTCACAGCCAAGGTCGCCCAACAACCAGCCGCACTGACTAGGCAGAACACGCCGGGGGTGTGCCACTCCCAGCACACCCCCCGCACACCCGAAGCACACCCCCCCCAGTACCGAAACCGAAGGAGAAGACGTGCCACCCCTACCCAAAGACGAGGAAATTGCCGAGCTAATTCCGGATCTCGGCGTAATCGAGTCCATGTTCCGCCAAATGGAATGGGCAGAATCAGAAATTGCTAAAGCCCAGGAACGCCACGGCGAAAAGGACCAAGGCCCGATCTGGCGAACCTTCCCTCTGCTCGCGGCCCCGCAGGAACAAATGTCACGTGAAATCCTGTTCCGTTCCCACTGCCATGAACTCCTCGAACGAGTGGCAAAGGGAACCGACACACGCGCCGCCACAGACGCAGAAATTCTAGCCGTCCTCGTTGAAGCCAGCCTCACCGCTCCCCTAACGTCTGCGGCGGCGTTCCTGTTCTTCCGGTTGGCAAACCGGTCGGTTCCTGAACTGATTCGGGCCATGGAACCCGCAATCGACCTCACCGCGTACGAGACAGTTCACGGCCACCAAGCAGACGAGCACGAAGACTACGCCCGGCAGAAACTGCGGAAGGAAATGAGAACTCTTCCCAAGTAACCGAATCGCCTCGCACCGCACGCGGAAGAAGGTGATATAGAACCGTGGTCCCCGGAGAGAAGTGGAGCAGGAACAGCAACGGGGTGCCCCGCAGAATCACCAATCTCTACCCATGATGCATCATCAGTGATGCTATCGCCTGCGCTGGCAATCTTGTGTGCCCTTCCCCATGGAGAGGAAGGGCACACAAGATCCTTTGCTGTCTCCATTTCTGCACACCCAACGAAGCCCCCAGCTTGTAGCTGGCAGTGGTTGCAGGTCAGGAACATTGGACTGCTGAGCCGCTGGCATACCGTCACGACTCTCCGGGCAGGGGCGGTGAATTGCGGAGCAATTCACCTGTAATTCGCGGAGCGAATTACAGGAAATCCCGAAGGGATTTCCATCCCGAATTGCGAAGCAATTCGGGTAACGTCGCGTAGCGACGTGCGTCGTTCCTGCGGAGCAGGACCCCTGTCCTCGGTCTGCGCCGTAGGAGGTGTGTAAGGGCAACCGTCCCCGCCCCCCCGCTCCTCTTCGTCTCCCGCCTGGCCGTGGTCCCCGGGCGGTACTTCGCCACCCGGCTCCCCTCCGGCCGCCTGCCCCGCCCCGTCGGCATCGCCCGCGCGCCCTGCCGTCCCCGTGTCCGGCGTGCCGGGGTCGAGTTCGACCACCTTGGTGGGCTCGCCGGAACTGGTGGTGGTCGCCAGCATGAGGCGCTCGACGATCCGTTCGTCATGTGCCTGCAACCCGAGAAGGATCTTCGTGAGAGGTGCGTACGCGTTCGAGGCCATCATCGCGTCGGGCCGTTCGCCGGGCGCGAGATAGACCGGGACGATGATCCGCGCCACCTTGCCCTCGCCCGGCTCTTGGCGCAGGGCGCGGCCGAGGATCTGGACGATCTGTACGGGGGAGGAGCGGGTGTCGGCGAAGACGACGCCGTCGACGCCGAACCGGCCGCGGATGTCGACGCCTTCGGCGAGAACTTGGCAGGAGGCGAGGATCTGGGCGTCGGCGATCCAGCCGTCCTCGGTGACGCCGTCCGCGAACCGCCCCAATACCTGGCGCCGGTAGGCGGCGGTGTGTTCGCCGCACAACCACTCCGCCCCGACCCGCGCCGGATACCGGGCGGCGTCGCCGGCGTGGAGTTCGGCGGCGGTGTCCGGCAGGCTGCGTGCCATGGCCATCGCGGCCAGCGTGGTGGAGTGGAAGCTCAGAAGGCTCCGGTCACCCGTCTCGTCCATATGCGTCAGCAACGCGGCCTGCAACGCGGCCAGGCGCCGGCCCTGCGCCTCCTCCACACTCTCGGGACTCTCGCCGGCGCCAAGAGCATCAGGGTCGGTGATCTCCAGGACGTCGATCTCCCACCGCGCCAGCAGCCCGCGCTCGACGGCCTCCATCAGCTCCAGCTCGTACGGGTAGGGCACCGGCCCGTACAGCTCCTCGTTGTCCATGGAGGCCACAAGCCGGGGCTCCCCACCGCTCACCGGCGGGGCCTCCCACAGCCGAGGCGTGGCGGTCATGAACAACCGGCGGGCCGCGGGAACCCGCTTCTGGTCCAGCACCGCCGCCCACGCCTTCCCCAGATCCCCCGACGTGCGGTGCGCCTCATCCAAGATCAACAAGTCAAAAGGGGGCATGACCGGGCCGCTTAAGCCGTGGCCGTGCAGAGCGCGCTCCAGCACCCCGCACCGCACCACCGAGCCGCCCTGGGGCCCTTCCTCGGCGTCCTCGCGGGCTTCCTGGGAGACGAGGGAGGCGTACGTCATCAGCACCGTCACCGGCCCCTCCTGGGCCGTCCAGCGGGCCAGTTGGGCGGGGTCGGTGGTGCAGCGGACGCCGAGCGCTTCCAGTAGCGGATCGTCCCCGAGGGAGCAGACTGCGATCATCGGTTCCCGGTGCCCTGCGTTCTGCCGCCAGTCCGCAACCGTCTTGGTCAGCAGGTCCAGCGTCGGCACCATCACCCCGGTCAGCCCGTACGGCGCGAGCTCACGCGCGGCGGCCGCGCCCACATCCGTCTTCCCCGTCCCCGTCGCCATCACGATCGTGCACCGCGCGTCCCCGCCCGCCCCGCCGACGTCGGCCAAGTGCCGTACGGCCGCCGTGAACGCATCCTCTTGATGCGGCCTCAGCAAACGGGCCGTGCTGCTCCGCGCGCTCACGCCAACTCCTTTCCGTAGCCGGGGAGTTCGTAGGCGTCGGCAAGCATTAGAATCTCCGCCAGCATTTCCCCTCCCCGGTTCGGCTCCCAACGCCCCGTCATCCCGGAATAGTCTCGCTCGGGATTCAACACCCGGAGCAGATTCTCTGAACTCACAGTGGGATACTCTTGCCGTTCGGCGGACACAAGAACAAAATCCCTCCAGCGAACCCATGGCGTCATGGGTAGTATCTAGTTATCCCGAACTCTACCCATGATGCATCACTCGTTGAAGAATACACGTTAACTCGTCAAGAGTGCCCGCTCGTGCCGCATCTGTCAAGTCGTCAGGAGAGACGAACAGGCGCCCCCAAGCCGCGCTCCAGCACACTCCCTCCGCCCTCCATTTCGCAGCTGGCTATGTTTGCACGCCAACCACCATAGATCGTTAGCTCGCTGATGATTCATCACGATCCCCCGATCAAGCGCGGTGAATTGCGGAGCAATTAACCTGTAATTCGCGGAGCGAATTACAGGAAATCCCGAAGGGATTTCCATCCCGAATTGCGAAGCAATTCGGGTAACGTCGCGTAGCGACGTGCGTCGTTCCTGCGGAGCAGGACGGTTCGGGCCGTCGTACGGGGGCGGGGGCTCGTACGGCACCCGTGCGCGTACGGAGGTGTTCACCGTCGGCACCCGGCTGACCCGCGTCACCCGCGAACTGACCCACCGCGACCCGGACACGGCGCTGCGCGCCGTCGGCGCCGCCGTACCGGACTGGAGCGGCGGCACCCGGCTCGGCGAGACCCTGCGCGCCTTCCTCGACCGCTGGGGGCAGCGCGGCACGGCACGCGGCGCGGTCGTCGTCGTCCTCTCGGACGGCTGGGAACGCGGCGACCCGGCGCTGCTCGGCGCGCAGATGCGGCGGCTGCGCCGCCTCGCGCACCGCGTGGTGTGGGCCAACCCGCGCAAGCACAGGCCCGGTTACGCGCCGCTGGCGGGCGGCATGGCGGCGGCGCTGCCGAGCGTCGACGCGTTCGTCGAGGGCCACAGCCTGGCCGCGCTGGAACACCTGGCGGGTGTGGTGCGGGGCGCGGGCGCGGTGCCTGGCGCGGGCGCGGTGCCTGGCGCGGGCGCGGTGCCTGGCGCGGGCGTGGCAGGGTGCGCGGGTGCGGTGAAGGGAGCGGGCGATGCGTGACATCCTTCCGGCGCTGCGGAGCTGGTATGCGGAGGGGGAGCCGTTCGGCCTGGCCACCGTCGTACGGGTGAGCCGCAGCGCACCGCGCGGACCCGGCGCCGCCATGGCGGTCGGGCCCGGTGACGAGGTGGTGGGCAGCGTCTCGGGCGGCTGCGTCGAGGGCGCCGTCTTCGAGCTGGCCAAGGAGGTGGTGGCGGACGGCGCGGCACGGCTGGAGACCTTCGGGTACAGCGACGAGGACGCGTTCGCCGTCGGGCTGACCTGCGGCGGCGAAATCACGCTCCTGGTGCGGCGGGTGGCGGCGCCGATCGCTTCGGGCCGTGGGGCCGGGGTCGGGGGAGAGGTGCCGTTCACGGACGTCGCCGACTCCGTCGCCGCGCACCGCCCGGTGGCCGTGGCGACCGTACTGGACGGACCGGCCACGCGCGGTGCCTCGCTCGCGGTGTGGCCCGACGCGGCGGCGGGCTCCCTCGGAACGGAGGGCCTGGACGCCGCCGTCGCAGCGGACGCGCGCGGCGAACTCGCCCGCGGTGCCACCGGCGTACGGCACTACGGCCCGCACGGCGAACGGCGCGTGGACGAAGTGAGCGTCTTCCTCCACTCGTTCGCGCCCCCGCCGCGCATGCTGGTCTTCGGGGCCATCGACTTCGCCGCGGCCGTCGCCCGTATCGGCACCTTCCTCGGCTACCGCGTCACCGTCTGCGACGCCCGCCCCGCCTTCGCCACCGCGAAACGCTTCCCGCCGGACGTCGAGGTCGTCGTCGACTGGCCGCACCGCTACCTGGGAGGCACCGAGACCGACGATCAGACGGTGATCTGCGTACTCACGCACGACCCGAAGTTCGACGTACCGCTGCTGGAGGTGGCGCTGCGCGCGCCCGCCGCGTACATCGGCGCGATGGGCAGCCGCCGTACGCACGAGGACCGGCTCGTACGGCTGCGGGAAGCGGGCGTCGCACAGCAGGAGTTGGCGCGGCTGCGCTCGCCGATCGGGCTCGACCTGGGGGCGCGTACGCCCGAGGAGGTCGCCGTCTCGGTCGCGGCGGAGATCGTCGCGCTGAGGTGGGGCGGCAGCGGGGCGCCGCTCACGGAGACGGGCGGGGCGATCCACGGGGCGCCGGGGGGCACGCCTCCGCTGTCCCCTCCGCCTCCGTCTCCGCTTCCCCATCCGCTTCAGGATCCGCTTCAGGATCCGCCTTATTCCGGCTGAGGAGCTGACCATGGAGCTGCAGCACGAGTTCACCGTTCCCGTACCCGTCGACGAGGCCTGGCGGGTGCTGCTGGACATCGAGCGCGTCGCGCCCTGCATGCCCGGAGCGACCGTGGAGAGCTTCGACGGCGAGACCATCCGCGGCTCGGTGAAGGTCAAGGTCGGGCCGATGACGGTCACGTACCGCGGCACCGCCGCGTTCGAGGAGCGCGACCAGGACGCGCACCGCGTACTGCTGGCCGCCAGCGGCAAGGAGACCCGCGGCCAGGGCACCGCCCGCGCGACCGTCACCGGCACGATGACGGAGCGGCCCGACGGCTCCACGTCGGTCAGCGTGACCACCGACCTGGCGGTGACGGGCAGGCCCGCGCAGTTCGGGCGCGGGGTGATGGGGGAGGTGGGGGACCGGATCATCGCGGTGTCTTATACACATCTGACGGTGCCGAAGAAGGGGCAACCACCCCACCCTCACCCTCGCCCAACTCGACACCACCACCCTCCGCACCCAAGCCGCCGCCGGCGCCCTCCCCACCCCCCTCCGCGGGCTGGTCCGCACACCCGCCACGCGTCGCACAGCCGGGGACGCCTCCGGGCTGGCCGGGCGTATCGCCCGACTCCCCGAGGGGGAGCGGCACAAGCTGCTGCTGGAGACGGTCCGTACGGAGGTCGCGGGCGTGCTGGGGCATGCGACGCCGGAGGCGATCACCGCCGAACGTTCCTTCCAGGACCTCGGGTTCGACTCCCTGACCGCCGTCCAGCTCCGCAACCGGCTCAACGCCGCCACCGGCCTGCGCCTCCCCACCACGCTCGCCTTCGACTACCCGACTCCCCAGGCCCTCGCCGAACTCCTGCTCACCGAGCTCGCCGGAACCGCCCGGCACCAGCCGCAGGCCAAGGCCGCAACGGGTGCGGCAGCACACGACGAGCCCATCGCCATCGTCGGCATGGCCTGCCGGTTCCCCGGCGGGGTCACGACCCCGGAGGGCTTCTGGGACCTGCTGGCCGAGGGCACCGACGCGCTGTCGGGCCTGCCGGACGGCCGCGGCTGGGACGTTGAGGGGCTCTACGATCCCGAGCCGGGCCTGCCGGGCAAGACGTACGTACGCGAGGGCGGATTCCTCCACGACGCGGGGCAGTTCGACGCCGACTTCTTCGGCATGAGCCCCCGCGAATCGCTCGCCACGGACCCGCAGCAGAGGCTGCTGCTGGAGACCACGTGGGAGTCGTTCGAGCACGCAGGCATCCACCCCGACACCCTCCGCGGCACCAACACCGGCGTCTTCACCGGCGTCATCTCGCAGCACTACGGTGTCGGCGCGCACGACGCGGAGAACACCGGCGGTCATCTCGTCACCGGTACGACATCGAGCGTCGCGTCCGGGCGCGTCGCCTACACCTTCGGTCTCGAAGGCCCGGCCGTCAGCATCGACACGGCCTGCTCGTCCTCGCTCGTCGCCCTGCACCAGGCGAGCAACTCCCTCCGCACCGGCGAGTGCGATCTCGCGCTGGCCGGAGGCGTGACGGTGCTGTCGACTCCGGCGGTCTTCACGGAGTTCAGCAGGCAGCGCGGGCTGGCTGCGGACGGGCGCTGCAAGGCCTTCGCGGCGGCCGCCGACGGTACGGGCTGGGGCGAGGGCATCGGGATGCTCCTCATCGAACGGCTCTCGGACGCGCGCCGCAACGGTCACCCGGTGCTGGCGGTCGTACGCGGCTCCGCCGTCAACCAGGACGGCGCCTCGAACGGCCTCACCGCCCCCAACGGCCCCTCCCAGCAGCGCGTCATCCAGCAGGCACTCGCCAACGCCCAGCTCACGGCACGCGACATCGACGCCGTAGAAGCCCACGGCACGGGCACCACCCTCGGCGACCCCATCGAGGCACAGGCACTCCTCGCCACCTACGGGCAGGACCGACCCGCCGAACAGCCCCTCTGGCTCGGCTCCCTCAAGTCCAACATCGGACACACACAGGCCGCGGCAGGCGTCGCGGGCATCATCAAGATGGTCGAGGCCATGCGCCACGGCGAACTGCCCAGGACCCTGCACGTGGACGAGCCGACACCGCACGTCGACTGGGACGCGGGCGCGGTGTCCCTGCTCACCGAACCGGTGCCGTGGCCCGAAACGGACCGCCCCCGCCGGGCGGCGGTGTCCTCGTTCGGGATCAGCGGCACGAACGCACACGTGATCCTGGAGGCCGCCTCCTCAACGGAGGCTGTGGAGCCACCGGTTGAGCCGGTGGACTCCCCCGTGCCGTGGGTGCTGTCGGGAAAGACGGAGCAGGCGCTACGGGATCAGGCCGCGCGTCTGCACGCACACCTGACCGCGCACCCAGGGCTGGACCTGCCCGCGGTGGGTCACACCCTGGCCACCGGCCGCGCCCACTTCGAGCACCGGGCCGCGGTCATCGGCCAGGACCGCGACACCTTCCTCACCAGCCTCCAGGCCCTCGCAGAGGGCGGGACCAGCGCCGGTCTCGTCACCCCCGGCACACCTGCGCGTGACTCGGGCAAGACGGTGTTCGTCTTCCCCGGCCAGGGCTCGCAATGGCCAGGCATGGCACGCGAACTCCTCACGAGTTCCCAGGTGTTCGCCCAGCACCTGCACGCCTGCGCCGACGCCCTCGCCCCGCACCCCGCGCCCCGCGCCCGTACAGACCCCCGCGGCCCAGTCCCGTACGGGCGCCGCCCCTGAGGGAACGCGCGTGCCCCTGCGCGGACTTCGCGGCGTCGCCGCCGAGAAGCTGTCCCGCAGCCGCCGCGAAATCCCCGACGCCACCTGCTGGGTGGACGCCGACGCCACCGAACTCCTCGCCGCCCGCCACGCCGCCAACGAGGGCCGTACGGACCCTGCGGACCGGATCTCGCTGCTCGCGCTCCTCGCCCGCGTCTGCACCGCCGCGCTCGCCCGCCACCCCGAGCTGAACGCCACCGTCGACACCGAGGCCCGCGAGATCGTACGGCTCGACGCCGTGCACCTCGGTTTCGCGGCGCAGACCGACCGGGGGCTCGTGGTCCCCGTCGTACGGGACGCGCACGCGCGCAACGCCGAGCAGCTCAGCGCCGAGTTCGCGCGGCTCACCGAGGCCGCCCGCTCCGGCGCCCTCTCCCCCGCCGAACTCACCGGCGGCACCTTCACCCTCAACAACTACGGCGTGTTCGGCGTCGACGGCTCCACCCCGATCATCAACCACCCCGAAGCCGCCATGCTCGGCGTCGGCCGCATCACCGAGAAGCCCTGGGTGGTGGCCGGCGAACTGGCCGTACGCAGCGTCGTCCAGCTGTCGCTCACGTTCGACCACCGGGTGTGCGACGGCGGTACGGCCGGCGGCTTCCTGCGTTACGTCGCGGACTGCGTGGAGCGCCCGGCGGTGCTGCTCCGTACGCTCTGAGGCGTGAACCAGACGCATCCCGGCATGACAGGGGCCACCCCCGCGCCCCCGCCCGCGTACGACGCCGTCGTCATCGCGGGCGGCGGTGCCCGCCGCCTCGGCGGCACGGACAAGCCCGCCCTCACGGTCGGCGGCCGCACCCTGCTCGACCGGGTGCTGGCCGCCTGCCGCGACGCCGCGACGACGGTCGTCGTCGGCCCGCGCCGGCCCGCGTACCGGCCCGTCGTCTGGGCCCGCGAGACGCCGCCCGGCGGCGGCCCGCTCGCCGCGCTCGACGCGGGCCTGCGGCACGCGGAGCGGGACACCGTCCTGGTGCTCTCCGCCGACCTGCCCTTCCTGCGGCGGGAGACCGTACGGGAGCTGCTGGACGTACGGGACGGCGCGGAGGGCACCGTCGTCCACCTCGACGGCCGCGACCAGCCCCTGGTCGCGGCCTACCGCACCGACCCGCTCCGCCGCGAACTCGCCCTGCTCCGCACCGAGTACGACCGCCTCGGCGGTCTGCCGCTCCGGCTGCTGCTGCCCGAGCTGCGGCTCCGGCGCATCGCCGCGGCCGACGCGGCCGACTGCGACACCTGGCAGGACATCGCGGCGGCCCGGGCCCGAATCAGGGAGCATGGCACCGTGCTGGATGAATGGACTGAGGCAGTCAAAGCCGAACTGGGCATCGATCTCGACGTCGACGTCGACGAACTCCTCGACGTCGCACGCGACGCGGCCCACGGCGTGGCGCGCCCCGCCGCGCCACTGACCACGTTCCTCGTGGGGTACGCGGCGGGGCAGCGCGGTGCGTCGCCCGAAGTCGTCTCGGAACTCTCCCGTAAGGCCGCGGACCTCGCGAAACGCTGGGAAGCGGAAGAGGAATGAGCGACGCGGACGAGCTGGACGAGGCGCTCGCCCTCGCCAACGACGCCCCGCCGGCCGGCCCACGGCAGCGGGGCGGCGGGGCCGACGACGGCCTGCTGCCCGACTGGCTCACGCCCCCGGCGTCACCGCTGACACCGCCGTTGCCGGGCCCGTCCGCTGCCGCCGCGCGGGGCGCCTCGGACGGCGAGGACCTGGTGCCGGGGTGGCTGGACGCCCGTACCGG
The DNA here is from genome assembly GCF_003355155.1 of Streptomyces armeniacus. NCBI lineage: Bacteria > Bacillati > Actinomycetota > Actinomycetes > Kitasatosporales > Streptomycetaceae > Streptomyces > Streptomyces armeniacus. The sequence continues at coordinate 8,015,950 of NZ_CP031320.1, forward strand.
CGGGGACGCGCGTACCGGCGGGGACGCCCGTACCGGCGAGGACGCGCGGCGCAACTCCGGCGCCCGCGCCGCCCGTTCACCCGAGGAACCCGGCCCCGGCCCCGGCCTGGGTGCGAAGGCGAAGGCGGGCAGCTTCGTGGAGATGAAGGGCGCGAGGCTCGGCGAGGGCCGGAAGGTGCCGCACCTGTCGTACGTGGGCGAGGCGACGATCGGTGAGCACAGCAACATCGGGGCGGCGAGCGTCTTCGTCAACTACGACGGGGTCAACAAGCACCGCAGCACGATCGGCTCGCACTGCCGCACCGGCGCGGACAATATGTTTGTGGCGCTTCTTCCGCGTCCCCCCGACATCTCCCCCGCAGCCTTCGTCGGCACCGTCAGGTGTTTATAAGCGACCGCACCCGCGCCGTGCGCTCCGCCGCTCGCGCCCCCGGCGCGTGGCGATGCTGAGCGTCCACACGTCGCCCCTGCACCAGCCCGGTACGGGCGACGCCGGCGGCATGAACGTGTACATCGTCGAGCTGGCCAAGCAGCTCGCCGCCCTCGGCACCGAGGTCGAGATCTTCACCCGTGCGACCACCGGCGCCCTACCGCCCGCCGTCGAACTCGCGCCGGGCGTGCTCGTACGGCACGTCGACGCGGGCCCGTACGAGGGGCTGTCGAAGGAGGAGCTGCCCGCGCAGCTCTGCGCGTTCACACACGGCGTGATGCAGGCGTGGGCCGGTCACCGGCCGGGCCACTACGACCTGGTGCACTCGCACTACTGGCTGTCCGGCCACGTCGGCTGGCTGGCCTCCGAGCGCTGGGGCGTGCCGCTGGTGCACACGATGCACACGATGGCGAAGGTCAAGAACGCCGCCCTGGCGGAGGGCGACACCCCGGAGCCGCCGGCGCGCGTGATCGGCGAGACGCAGATCGTACGGGCCGCGGACCGCCTGATCGCGAACACCGCCGAGGAGGCCGACGAGCTGGTCCGGCACTACGCCGCCGACCCCCGCGAGACCGCCGTCGTACACCCCGGTGTGAACCTCGACCGGTTCCGACCGGCCGACGGCCGTGCCGCCGCCCGTGCCCGGCTCGGGCTGCCGCAGCACGCGCTGATACCGCTGTTCGCGGGCCGCATACAGCCGTTGAAGGCGCCGGACATCCTGCTGCGCGCGGTCGCGCTGCTCGTACGGGAGCAGCCCGCGCTGCGCGGGCGGCTGGTCGTGCCGGTGGTGGGCGGGCCCAGCGGGAGCGGCCTGGCGAAGCCGGAGGGGCTGCAGAAGCTGGCGGCGCGGCTGGGCATCGCGGACCTCGTGTGGTTCCGGCCGCCGGTGGGGCAGGAGCAGCTGGCGGACTGGTACCGGGCGGCGAGCGCGCTGGTCATGCCGTCGTACAGCGAGTCGTTCGGGCTCGTGGCGGTCGAGGCGCAGGCGTGCGGCACGCCCGTGGTGGCGGCGGCGGTGGGGGGACTTCCGGTGGCGGTACGGGACGGGGTGAGCGGCTATCTCGTCGCCGGGCACGAACCGGCGGAGTACGCGCGCGCCCTGCGCCGCTTCGTGGACGACGGCACGCGGGTGCCGCGCATGGGCGACGCCGCCGCCCGGCACGCGCAGCGCTTCGGCTGGGACTCGACGGCGGCGGACACCGCCGACGTGTACGCCGCCGCGCTGCACGACAGGCACGGTCGCCTACGATCCCTGCATGGCTGAGCCGAAGTCCGCAGAGGAGCACGCGCCGGGCAGCGGGCAGGAGCCCGCGTCACAGGCCCCCACGGCGGTGATCGAACGCGCCCTCCGCGAAGCCGAACTGGAGTGGGAGAGCCCGTCGGACGGCACGTACGTCGTCACACTGCCCGGCACCCGCAAGCTCTCGACGACGTGCTCGCTGTCCGTCGGACGGCACTCGCTCTCGGTCAACGCCTTCGTCGTCCGCTGTCCCGACGAGAACCAGGCCGCCGTGCACCGCTGGCTGCTGGAGCGCAACACGCGATTGTACGGAGTGAGTTACGCGATCGACCGGCACGGCGACATCTACCTCGTCGGCCGGCTGCCGCTGGCGGCGGTCACTCCGGACGGTGTCGACCGGCTGCTCGGCACGGTGCTCGAAAACGCCGACGGCTCGTTCAACACGCTGCTGGAGATGGGGTTCGCGACGGCGATCCGCCGGGAGTACGAGTGGCGCACCGCGCGCGGCGAGTCCACCCGTAACCTCGCGGCCTTCACCCACCTCACCGGCGAAGCCGACCCCGGCTGAGGGGCGGGCGTCAGGCGGGCGCGTCCTCGCGCGGTACGGCGGGCGGCGCGGCGGCCCCCGTACGGTGCTCGGTCTCCGTACGGTGCTCGGCTTCCGTACGGTGCTCGGCCGGGCCGTCGCCCTCCGTACGGTGTTCGGCTTCCGTACGGTCGCCCCCGCCCCCGCCCCCGTCCGTGTCTCCGCATTCAGCAGCTCGAACGCCGCCTCGGCGTCACCCTGCTGACGCGCAACCGCCGCGGCGTCTCCCTGACCGGCGCCGGAGAGGTCCTGCTGCACGAGGGCCGCGCGGCACTCGACGCGGCCACCGCCGGCGCCCCCCGGACCGGGCGCGGCGGCCGCCCGGGCGACCTTGGGCGGTGGCTGGGTGCCCTTCGCCTTCGGCGTGGGCGGCGGGTGGGCGGCGGGGTGGAGGGGCTGCCGCCGGTTCCGTTTCCGCCTCCGTTTCCGATCCCGGTGACCGGCTGGCCGACGTCGGCGCCCGTGCCCGTCGCGGTGGCGGCCTGCGCCTCCGGGTCCTCGCTGTCGAGGAGTTGGACGGCGTGCCGGCCCAGCTGCGCCAGCACCTCGCCGGGCAGCCAGGTACCGGTTATCTCGCCGTCGGTGTGCGCCGAGAGCGTTTCCAACGTGGGCCGCCCGCCCGGGGACTTGGTCAGACAGGCGCTGATGAGCTGGTGCAACGGCCCCGACAGGCCGCTCAGATCCGGCTCCTCCTCGGCGATGCGGAACAGCAGCGCGTGGATCCCGCTGTCCGCCGTGCCGAACGGCATCCGCCCCGTCGCCGCGTACGCCAGCACCGCGCCGAGGCAGAACACGTCGGCCGCCGGCGTCACCGTCTCGCCCCGCACCTGCTCCGGCGACATGAAGCCGGGCGAACCGATCACCGCCCCGGTGCGCGTGAGCCCGGCCGAGGACTGCACGGTGGCGTCCAGCGCGCGGGCGATGCCGAAGTCGATGACGCGCGGGCCGTCGATGGTGATCAGCACGTTGGAGGGCTTGAGGTCGCGGTGCACCAGGCCCGCGGCGTGAATCGCCGTCAGCGCCTTGACCAGGCCGGTCGCGAGGGCCCGTACGGAGTGCTCGGGCAGCGGGCCGTAGTCGCGGTCGACGACCTCGGTGAGGGAAGGACCGGCGATGTAACCGGTGGCGACCCAGGGCTCGGCGGCTTCCGTATCGGCGTCCAGTACGGGCGCGGTCCAGTCCGCGCCGACCCGCTGGGCAGCGGTGATCTCCTGCGCGAAACGGCGTCGGAAGTCCGGCTGCCGGGCCAGTTCGCCCCGTACCGCTTTGACCGCGACCGTACGGCCGCGCTCGCTGCGGGCGAGGTAGACCCGGCCCATGCCGCCCTCGCCGAGCCTGCCCAGCAGGCGGTAACCGCCGATCCAGCGCGGATCCCCGGTGTCCAGCCTGTCCATGTGCGCTGTCCCTCCCCCGTACGGTCGCCGAGACGAAGGATAGAGGTGCGTCTCGCTGCCGAGGGGGACGGGCCACCATCCCGAGTCGGTTCCGTTACCGGCCGTCGGGACCGGCGGCCGGCCGGCGGCTCGGGGCGCGGAAGCTTCGACTCCCCCTAGTCCGCGGGGGAGAAGATCTGGGGCGCGCGTCCGTCGGAGAAGGAGCGGCGCAGCTGGCCGCTGTTGGTGAGCTCCAGCTCCGTGGTGGGGCCCTCCGCGCAGTCCTCGTCGGAGGACTCGAAGGTGACCCGGGAGGGACCGAGGCCGACGGGCGGCCCGTACGACGTCAGGTCGGCCTGGAACTCGCAGCTGTACGTGGGGCCTTCACCGGTGATGGTGACGACCGTGTCGCCCAGCTTGCCCTGCTCGAGGTTGAGCACGAAGACGTTGGCGTCGCCCGTGCCGAAGGTCCGGCGCCACTGGCCGACCATCTCGGAGGGGATCTCGTCGGCGTTCCCGCTCTCGGAAGGGGAGTTGGACGGGTCGTTGGTGGAACTGTCCACGTCGGCGTCGTCCTTCGGCGAGCCGTCGCTGCCTCGGTCGGGCTGCTTGGAGTCCTCCTGCGCTCCCTTGTCCTTGCCGCCGCCGAGGTCGCCGAGCAGGGCGAAGGCCGTCACGCCGCTCACGACGATCAGCAGCGTGACGAGGACGGCGATCACGACGGCCGGACCGGTGCGTGCGCGGGCCGGCTCGGGCTGAGGCGGATACGGGTGGTAGCCGACGGGGCCGTAGATCCCGCCGGGCGGTGGCGTGGCGGCGGGGGCGGGCGGGGGGGGTCGCCAAGGCGCCCTGACCGGCTGAGAACGGTACCGGCGCCTCCGGCCGGAGGCGTCGGCTCCGCACCCCACTGACGGCCCGCTGTCAGTGGGGTGCTGCATGCTTGTCTCCATGGACATCACGATCAGGCCGGCCCGGGTCGACGAGCTCGACGAGGTCGGAGAGCTGACCGCGCAGGCGTATCTCGGGGACGGTCTCCTCGCGTTCGGCGCGGCGGACGGACATCTGGCCGAGGTGCGCGACCCCCCCCGCCCCGCACCGCACCGTCCCGAAGGAGCGCGCCATGGCATCTGACAGCCGCACCAGCCGTCCACCCCGGACCAGCGTGTGGCTGGAGGACCGCCCGGCGCCCCGGCGCCGGGCGGCCGGGCGCGGCACGGAGCAGGAGCCGCACGGCCTGGACCGCGAGCGGATCACGGAGGCGGCCGTACGGCTGCTCGACGCGGAAGGGCTGGCGAAGTTCTCCATGCGCCGGCTGGCCGCCGAGCTGGGGGTCACGGCGATGTCCGTGTACTGGTACGTGGACAGCAAGGACGACCTGCTCGAACTCGCCCTGGACTCGGTCATGGGCGAGATCGCCCTGCCGGACGCGGCGGACGAGGACACCAGCTGGCAGGACCAGTTGCGGCAGCTGGCCGGCGCGTACCGCTCGGTGTTCAACCACCACCCCTGGCTGTCCCAGATGATGGGCACCTACATCAACGTCGGGCCGCGGTCGATGGAGTTCGCGGAGGCCGCCCAGCGCGTGATGCTGCGCGCGGGGCTGCCGGGGCCGCTGCTGTCGGGCGCGCTGTCGGCGCTGTTCCAGTTCGTGTTCGGCTTCGCCACCGTCGAGACGAACTGGAACAGCCGCCGTGAGGAGGCCGGGCTCACCTCGGACGAGTTCTTCAGCGCCGTCCACGCCAAGGTGCGGACCAGACCGGAGTACGAGGACTCGCTGCAGCTGATGGCCGAACGGGGCGGTGACACGGTCGAGGAGATGCGCGACCGGGACTTCGCCACCGCCCTGGACTGCGTCATCGCGGGCATCGAGGCCATGCGCCCGCGCCCGTAGGACTGCTCCCGCACCCGGTATGTTTTCGCACGGAGCGCGATCACATGATCAGGGGGAAGCATGCGATTTCGGATCCTGGGCCCTGTCGAGGTCTTCGACGGGTCGGAGTGGCGTGGAATCAGCGCTGCGAAGTGGCGAATGCTGCTCGTGGTGTTGCTGCTCAACCCGAGCCGCATCGTGTCGGTGGACCGGCTCGCGGAGGAACTGTGGGGAGAGGTTCGGCCGAGGACGGCGCCCAATCTCGTCCACGGCTATGTGGCCCGATTACGCGCGTTGCTGAACGACCGGGACGGGCAGCTGCTCGTAACCCGTTCCCCCGGCTATCAGTTGCTGGTCGGTCACGGTGACATCGATGCCGACCGTTTCGCCTCGCTCGCCGAACGCGGGAGTGCCGCGTTCCGCGCCCGTCATCCGGTGCAGGCACTGTCCCTGCTGGACGAGGCGCTGGCGCTGTGGCGGGGCCCGTCGCTGGCCGACGTTCCGCCGACCTCGCTGGTGCAGACCGAGTCGGGCCGCCTCGAGGAGCAGTGGCTGGCGGCCACGGAGACACGGATCGACGCCGGACTCGCGTGCGCCCGGCACGACGAGGTGGTCGCCGACTTACAGGTGCTCGTCAACGAGCATCCGCTCCGCGAAGGACTGTGGCTCCGGCTCATGCTGGCCCTGTACCGGTGCGGCCGCCAGGCGGAGGCGCTCGCCGCCTACCGCAGGGTCCACGGGGTGCTGAGCACCGAACTCGGCATCGAACCGTCCGCTCAACTGCGCGAGCTGCACTCGGTCGTGCTCGCCGGCGGCACCGCGGACCCGGGGTTCCCCGCCCCGGAGCCCGGCGATCCGCAGTGGCCGGCGCCGACCGGCCCGTACGCACAGCAATGGCACGCGCTGATGGCCACCGTGCCCGGCTACACCCCGGTCGCGAAAAGCGTGATCGAGATCCTCGCGGCGCCACCAGCGACTCCGGCCCCACACCACGCCCCGCCAGCAACCAAGCCAACCGCCCCGCACGCGCGTCCACTTCCGCATACGAGAGAACGCGACCGCCGCACACCACGGCAGTCGCCTCCGGGGCACGGCGTACCCGCTCCTCGAACAGGCCGAGCAGGTCGGCGCCGTCCACGTCGGCCTCCGGGCCGTGGCCTGCCGCGAGCAGTTCGGCGCGTTCGGCGGTGGAGAGCACCGGCACCTCGGCCACGGGCCGGTCCGGGTCGGCGGTCATGGCTTCGAGGACCCGGACCAGGCGGTCCGCGAGCGTCTCGACGGTGGCGCGGTCGAACAGCTCGGTGGCGTACTCGATCACACCGCGCACGCCCGCGCCCGTACCGTCGGCGTGCCGCTGCTCGGCGAAGGCGAACGACAGGTCGAACCGCGCGGTCCCGGTGCGCACCTCCAGGAACTCCCCGGCGCCGGGGAACTCCGGCCGTCCGCCCGTTCCGGTGGCGTCCGCGTTGTGGAACGCCAGCAGCACCTGGAACAGCGGGTTCCGGGACTGGGAACGCGCCGGGTTCACCGCTTCCACCAGCCGCTCGAACGGCACGTGCTGGTTCTCGTACGCGGCGAGGTCGGTCTCCCGTACGCGGGCGACGAGTTCGCGCACGGTGGGGGCGCCGGACAGGTCGGTGCGCAGCACGAGGGTGTTGACGAAGAGGCCCACCAGGTCCTCGAGCGCGTCGTCGGTGCGTCCGGCGATGGGCGCGCCGACGGGGATGTCCGCGCCCGCGCCCAGCCGGTGCAGCAGGATCGCCACCGCGGCCTGGGCCAGCATGAACTGGCTGGAGCGCGTCTCACGGGCCAGCCCGGCGAGCGCGGCGCGCAGTTCCTCCGGGAGGTCGAACGTCACGCTGTCGCCCTGGTGGGACGCGGCCTGCGGGCGCGGACGGTCGGTGGGGAGGGCCAGTTCCTCCGGTATGCCGTGCAGGGCTTGCCGCCAGTGGTCGAGCTGCCCGGCCAGCGCGGTGCCCGGCTCCTCCGCCGAGCCGAGCGCCTCGCGCTGCCAGAGCGCGTAGTCGGCGTACTGCACGGGCAGCGGACGCCACTCCGGCGGCCGGTCCGCGCACCGCGCGGTGTACGCCTGGGCGAGGTCCGCCAGCAGCGGTCGCAGCGACCAGCCGTCCCCGGCGATGTGGTGCAGGACGAGCAGCAGTACGTGCTCGGACTCGGACAGCGAGAACACCCAGGCGCGCAGGGGGAGTTCGGCGGCCAGGTCGAAGGCGTACCGGGTGGCGCGCTCCAATTCGCCGTCCAGCGTGTCCGGCCGTACGGCGGTCCACTCGACGGTGCCGCGCGCCGCGTCCCGGCCGAGGACCACCTGCCGGGCGCCGTCGGCGTCCTCGGTGAAGACGGTGCGCAGGCTCTCGTGCCGGGCGAGCACGTCGTTGAGCGCCTGGTCGAGGGCGGGGCGCCGGAGCGGCCCGGTGACGCGCAGCGCGACGGGGATGTTGTACGTGGCGCCGGGCCCTTCGAGCTGGTGCAGGAACCACAGGCGCTGCTGCGCGAAGGACAGCGGCACGCGTTCGCCGCGGTCCTGTACGGGCGCGAGCCGGGCGCCCGTACCGGCTGCGGCGGAGGCGCGTTTGGCCAGTCCCGCCACGGTCGGTGCCTCGAACAGCTCGCGTACGGAGACGTCGAGCCCCAGCGTCGAACGGATGCGGCTGATCAGCTTGGTGGCGAGCAGCGAGTGGCCGCCGGCGGCGAAGAAGTCGTCGTCGATGCTCCACTCGGGCACGCCAAGGATCTCCCCGAACAGCCCGCACAGGACCTCCTCGACGGGCCCGCGCGGGGCGCGTCCGCGGCTGCGCGGATCGAGGTCGGGTTCGGGGAGGGCGTGGCGGTCGAGTTTGCCGGTCGTGGTCAGCGGCAGCGCATCCAGCGCCACGAACGCGGCGGGCACCATGTACTCCGGCAGCCGGGCCGCCAGATACGCCCGCGCCGTCGGGCACGCGGGTCGGAGGAGGGAGTCCGTCGTGAGGGGCAGCGTCGGCACGAGGGGTGTCGGGGCGGCGTCGCCGTGGGCGAGGCGCGGGGGGGCGAGGCGGGTGGCGGTGGCGTCGGGTTAGGCGTGGTGGGCGGTCTGGCGCTGGGAGAGGAGGGCGGTGTCGTACGGGGCGGGGCGGGTGCGGGCTGCGCAGGTGCGGCGGCGCCCGCCGTGAGCCGGTGGCGTTCGGCGGCGTCGAGGACGTCCGTCTCGTGCAGCGGCCGGTCGGCGTCGGCGGCGAAGCTCTGCAGTACGCGGGTGAGCCGGGCCGTCCAGTCCTGTGCCGTCTCGCGCGTGTACAGGTCGGTGCTGTACTCCACGACGCAGCCGATGCCCGCCGGGCTGCCGTCGGCGGCGCGCCGCTCGGTCAGGTTGAAGACGGCGTCGACGCGGGAGACGCCGGTGCCGACGGGATGTCCGGAGACGCGCAGCGCGGGCATCTCCTCGACGGCGGCCACGGCGTCCCGCGTGTCGGTGTTGTTGAACGCCAGCATGACCTGGAACAGCGGGTGCCTGCCCAGCGAGCGCTCCGGGTTCAGCGCCTCGACCAGCCGCTCGAACGGCACGTCCTGATGGGCGTACGCGGCAAGCCCGTTCTCCCGTACGCGCTCCAGGAGTTGCCGCACCGTGGGCCGCCCGGACAGGTCGGTGCGCAGCACCAGCGTGTTCACGAACAGCCCGACGAGGTCCTCCGCGGCGTCGTCCGTACGGCCGGCGATCGGCGACCCGAGGGGGATGTCCGTACCGGCGCCCATCCGGTGCAGCAGGGTGGCCAGGGCCGCCTGGAGAACCATGAACACGCTGGTGCCGGTGTCGCGCGCCAGCGCGGCCAGCCGGGCGTGCAGTTCGGCGGGGAGGTCGGCGGTAAGCGTGTCGCCCGCGTACGAGGCGGTCGCGGGGCGCGGCCGGTCGGCGGGGAACGTGGCCTCCTCCGGCAGCCCGTCCAGCGCACCGGCCCAGTGGGCGAGTTGACGCGAGAGCAGGCTGGACGGGTCGTCCGCCGCGCCGAGGGCGGCGCGCTGCCACAGCACGTGGTCGGCGTAGTGCACGGGCAGCGGCTGCCACTCCGGGGCGCGGCCCGAGCACCGCGTCCGGTACGCCTGGGCGAGATCGCGGGTCAGCGGGCCGAGCGACCAGCCGTCGCCCGCGATGTGGTGGACGAGCAGCAGCAGGACGGCCTCCGTCTCCGACAGCCGGAGCAGCGTGGCCCGCAGGGGCGTCTCGCGGCTGAGGTCGAAGCTGTACCGGGCGGCCTCCCGTACGTCCTCGTCGAGCCGCTCCTCGGCCGTGGTGGTCCGTACGAGACGGGGTACGGCGGCGTCCGCGTCCGCGTCGAGCACGCGCTGGCAGGAGCCCTGGTCGTCCTCGTGGTAGGTGGTGCGCAGGACTTCGTGCCTGCGGACGACGTCGCGCAGCGCGGCCTGAAGCGCCTCCTCGTCCAGATCACCGGAGAGCCGCAGCGCGACGGGGATGTTGTACGTGGCGCTCGGCCCCTCCAACTGGTGCAGGAACCACAAGCGTTGCTGCGCGAACGACAGCGGCAGCCGCTGCGGGCGCTCGACGGCGGTCAGCCGGGGCCGCGCGTCCTCCGCGTCGGCCAGCGCGCGGGCGAGGCCCGCGACCGTCGGGGCGTCGAACAGGGCGCGTACGGGGGCCTCGACGCCGAGTGCCGTACGGATGCGGCTGATGAGCCGGGTTGCGAGGAGGGAGTGGCCGCCGAGGGCGAAGAAGTCGTCGTCGATGCCGATGTCGGTGGCGCCGAGGACCTCGGCGAAGAGGGCGCACAGCACTTCCTCGCGGGGGTTCCTTGGGGCGCGGCCCTGCGGGGCCGCCGCGTAGTCGGGTGCGGGGAGTGCCCGGGTGTCGGTCTTGCCGTTCGGGGTGAGCGGCAGCGCGTCCAGCTCAACGAACGCGGCAGGCATCAACCACCACGCCAACCGATTCGCCCGCGCGTTCAACTCCCCATACGACACCGCCACACCATCAACACCCACCACCGCCACCGCACCCGGCGACGCCACCACACACCCCTCAAACAACCCCGCGACACACGTCTCCCCGGCGTCCGTACGAGGTCCGGCCGACTGTGCCGCCAGCTGCCGCTGCTCGTGCTCGCCGAGGACGTCGACGGCCGAGGCGGGGGTGTCGAGATCTGCCGCGAACGCCTCCAGTACGCAGACGTAGCGCCGGGCGAGCGCTTCGACGGTCGCGCGATCGAAGAGGTCCGTGCCGTACTCGAAGGCCGCGCTCAGGCCCGCTTCGTCGGCGCCCGTTTCCTTCACGCCGAGCATCAGGTCGAAGCGGGCGTGGTCGAACGGAACGGGCTGCCTCTCCGCGCTCAGCCCGGCGAACCCGAGGACATCCGGTCCGCCGCTCGCGCTGTCGAAGGTCAGCATGGTCTGGAACAGCGGGTGCCGGGACAGGGAACGCTCGGGGTTGAGCACCTCGACCAGCCGCTCGAAGGGGATGTCCTGGTGCGCGTAGGCGGCGAGGTCCGTCTCCCGTACGCGGTCGAGGAGTTCGCGGAGTGTCGGGTTCCCGTCGAGGTCGGTGCGGAGCACCAGGGTGTTCGCGAAGAAGCCGACGACGTCGTCCGTGGCCTCGTCGGTGCGGCCCGCGACCGGTGCGCCGATGGGGATGTCCGTACCGGCGCCCATCCGGTGCAGCAGCGTGGCCAGCCCGGCCTGGAGCACCATGAACAGCGTCGAACCCGTGCCGCGCGCCACGGACTTCAGCCGCCCGTGCAGCTCGGCGGGCACCTCGAAGCGGACACGGTCACCGGCGTACGAGGCCACGGCGGGCCGTACGCGATCGGCGGGCAGCGGCAGCTCCTCGGGCAGGTCACGGAGTGCCGAGGTCCAGTAGCCCAGCTGCCGTGCGGCGTGGCTGCCGGGGTCGTCGTCGGAGCCGAGGATGTCGTGCTGCCACAGGGCGTAGTCCGCGTACTGCACCGCCGGCGCGTCCTGTGCGGGCTCCCCGCCGGTGCGGCGGGCGGTGTAGTCGGCGGCGAGGTCCCGGACCAGCAGCTCCAGCGACGTCGCGTCGCCCGCGATGTGGTGCAGCAGCAACAGCAGTACGCACTCGTCGCCGGACACCTCGAACAGCGTGGCGCGGAACGGGATTTCGGCGCCGAGGTCGTACGTGTGCCGGGCCGCGTGCGCGAGGTCGTCGCCCAGCCGGTCGCCGTTGGTCCGCACGGCGCGGAAGGGCACGGACACCGCTCCGGCGTCGTGGACGTGCTGGTATGGCCCTTCCTGGTCCTCGTGGTACGTGGTGCGCAGCGACTCGTGGCGCGCGGCCAGGCCGTCCACGGCGTGCCGGAGCGCGTCCCGGTCGAGCGGCCCGCGCAGGCGCAGCGCCACCGGCATGTTGTACGTGGCGCTGCCGCCCTCCAACTGGTGCAGAAACCACAGACGTTGCTGCGCGAACGACAGCGGCAGCCGTTCCGGGCGGTTGCGCGGTGCGGGGGCGGGCCGTGCGTCGGCGCCGTCGCCGTCGAGGCGTCCGGCGAGTCCGGCGACGGTGGGCGACTCGAACAGGGCGCGTACGGGCACCTCCGCCCGCAGTGCCGTACGGATGCGGCTGATGAGCCGGGTTGCGAGGAGGGAGTGGCCGCCGAGGGCGAAGAAGTCGTCGTCGATGCCGATGTCGGTGGCGCCGAGGACCTCGGCGAAGAGGGCGCACAGCACCTCTTCGCGGGGGTTCCTTGGGGCGCGGCCCTGCGGGGCCGCCGCGTAGTCGGGTGCGGGGAGTGCCCGGGTGTCGGTCTTGCCGTTCGGGGTGAGCGGCAGCGCGTCCAGCTCAACGAACGCGGCAGGCATTTGTCCAAGTCCTGTGCCACACACGAATGCTCCACCGACCCTCGTGGGGCAGCGTCAGAATGGTATAAGGGACACCTCCACGCCCAGACGGCCGGCACCGCGTCTCCGGCGATCCGCACCACGGCAACCGCGGCCACCGACGAACCCCTCGCCGTCGTCGGCATCGCCTGCCGCTACCCCGGCGGCATCACCACACCCCACGACCTCTGGACGCTGCTGGCCGAGGAACGCGACGCCATCGGCCCGTTCCCCGCCAACCGCGGCTGGAACCTAGACGACCTCTACCACCCCGACCCGACCCACCCCGGCACCAGCTACACACGCCACGGCGGCTTCCTCCACGACGCCGACCACTTCGACGCCGAATTCTTCGGCATCAACCCCCGCGAAGCCCTCGCCACCGACCCGCAGCAGCGCCTCCTCCTCGAAACCACCTGGGAGACCCTCGAGAACGCAGGCATCCACCCCGACGCCCTCCGCGGCACCAACACCGGTGTCTTCACCGGCGTCATGTACGGCGACTACGGCGGCCGCCTGCAGCAGGCACCCGAAGAACTTGAGGGCTACCTGCGCAGCGGCAGCCACGGCAGCGTCGCGTCCGGCCGTATCGCGTACACCTTCGGGCTCGAAGGTCCGGCGGTCACGGTGGACACCGCGTGCTCCTCCTCGTTGGTCGCCCTGCACCAGGCAGGCAGCGCGCTGCGCAGCGGCGAGTGCGATCTCGCCCTGGCCGGGGGCGTGACGGTGATGGCGACGCCGGCGACGTTCATCGAGTTCAGCAGGCAGCGCGGGCTGGCGGCGGACGGGCGCTGCAAGCCGTTCGCGGGCGCGGCCGACGGCACGGCCTTCTCCGAGGGCGTCGGGATGCTGCTCGTGGAGCGGCTCTCGGACGCGCGGCGTCGCGGGCATCCGGTGCTGGCGGTCGTACGCGGCTCCGCCGTCAACCAGGACGGCGCCTCGAACGGCCTCACCGCCCCCAACGGGCCCTCCCAGCAGCGCGTCATCCAGCAGGCACTCGCCAACGCCCAGCTCACGGCACGCGACATCGACGCCGTAGAGGCCCACGGCACGGGCACCACCCTCGGCGACCCCATCGAGGCACAGGCACTCCTCGCCACCTACGGGCAGGACCGACCCGCCGAACAGCCCCTCTGGCTCGGCTCCCTGAAGTCCAACATCGGACACACACAGGCCGCGGCAGGCGTCGCGGGCATCATCAAGATGGTCGAGGCCATGCGCCACGGCCAGCTGCCGAAGACCCTGCACGTGGACGAACCGACGCCCCATGTCGACTGGGACGCGGGCGCCGTTCAGCTCCTGACCGAACCGAGGCCGTGGCCCGAGGCCGGACGGCCGCGCAGGGCGGCGGTGTCCTCGTTCGGCGTCAGCGGCACGAACGCACACGTCATCCTCGAAGCAGCCCCCGAGCCAGAGCCGGAACCGCGCGCCACTGCGGCTACCGAGCCCGGCGCGCTGCTCTGGCCGCTCACGGCCAAGTCGCAACAGGCGCTACGGGACCAGGCCGCGCGTCTGCACGCACACCTGACCACCGCTCCGGACCTGGACCTGTCCGCGGCGGGTCACACCCTGGCCACCGGCCGCACCCACTTCGAGCACCGGGCCGCGGTCATCGGCCAGGACCGCGACACCTTCCTCACCGGCCTCCAGGCCCTCGCGGAGGGCGGGACGGCACCCCAGGTGGTCGCTCCTGGCACTCCGGCGAACGGTACGGGCAAGACGGTGTTCGTCTTCCCCGGCCAGGGCTCGCAATGGCCAGGCATGGCACGCGAACTCCTCACGAGTTCCCAGGTGTTCGCCCAGCACCTGCACGCCTGCGCCGACGCCCTCGCCCCGCATTGTGTGTTGAGGGGCGCGGCGAGCGGCCGGGTCTACACGGGAGACCGCGGCGGCAGGGAGAGAGGTGTGTAAGAGACAGGGGCAGGAGGGGGCGAACGGCGACGGCAGGCGTACGTACCCGGCCTCGCGGTCGGCCCTGCGCTCCCAGCGGGTCAGCAGGTTGGCCTTGGCAGGCAGCGGGACTCCCGCGATGAGGGCCCGCAGCCGGGGCGGGCAGCCGTGCTCGGCGGCGTACGCGCGGAGCGTGCCGCGCACCCGCGCCCACAGGGCGGCCTCGGTCTCGGGGTGCAGGTCGGCGAGGGCGGCGAGCAGGTCGGCGACGTGGTTGACGAGGAGGCAGTACACGACGCGGTCCCAGCCGCGCCGGGCGTCGTACGTCAGCGGGCCCGCCACCGCGGCGGGCAGTGCGGCGAGGGCTTCGGCGTGGTGCTCGGGCAGCAGCTTGGTGCCCTCCAGATCGCGGAAGAGGACCTGGGCGGGCATGCCGTCGGCGCCGACGCAGACCAGGACGTTCTGCAGGTGGGGCTCCAGCACCAGGCCGTGGTCGAAGTAGGCGGCGAGCACGGGCGGGAGGAGCAGGTCGAGGTACGCGCCCCACCACTCCAGCGCCTTCTCCGCGCCGGCACCGGCGAGCAGCCGCGAGATGTGCGCGGGCCCCGTCGGGTACTCGTCGGCGACGGCCGCGGCGAGCAGCGGCGTCGTGCCCGGGAGCAGGCGGGCACCCGGGCCCTCGCGCACGATGACCCCGAAGCCTTCGAGGAGCGTACGGTCCGGCGCGCCGTCCGGCCCGGGGAGCTCGAGGCTGCGGTACGCGGGCTCGCGGAGCAGGGCGGCGCCGGGGTGGCGGACGGCGAGGTCGGCGAGCACGGGGCGCAGGAGGCGGGTGAGGGCGACCGCGCCCGCGAGCTCGTAACGGGAGTTCTTGCGCAGGCAGTTGGTGATGCGGATGTTCAGGCTGAACTTCAGGAAGGCGTCGCCGTCGTACAGCGTCCGCACGGACGCGGTGGGCGTGCAGACCGGCCCGCCCGGCCCCAGGTCGAGCACGTCGCCGCGGTCGAGGGCGGCCCGCAGCCCGGGGTGGCCGGCGAGGAGACCGTACTGCCAGGGGTGCGCGGGCAGCAGCCGGTAGCCGTACGGGACCGGGCGCGGCCGGTCGAGCGGCGCGGCGGCCCCGGGCTCGGCGGTCTCCTCGGCGACCAGGTGCGCGCGTACGGCGAGGTGGTGCAGCGGGAAGGCGGCCCCGGCCTCGGGGGCGTACGCGGACCAGCCGCCCGGGTCGCCGCCGCGGGCCTTGGGTGTGGGGTGGAAGCGGTGACCGAGGAGCAGGGACTGCTCGGAGGCGAGATAGGCGGCGTCCGGGTCCGGGTCGCGGTCGCACGAGTCACGGTCACACGGCTCGCGGTCGCCCAGGTCGCGGTCGCACGGTTCGCGGTCGCGCGGGCCCGGCACCGTGGGGCGGGCGAGCGCGGCGGAGGTGCCGAGGTGGCTGGAGGCGACCTGTTCGAGGAACTCGTCGTTCTGCACCCCCGTACGCAGGGACAGTTCGGCCTGCGTGTGCTCCGCGAGGCGGTGCCAGCTCAGCTCCGCCCAGCCGCCGTCGCCGCGGCGCTCGCGGACGGGGCCGGTGAAGCGGTGCGCGCCCAGCAGCGAGGTGCGGCGCAGCGCCACGCGGAGGAGGACGCCGCGGTGGGGCAGCCGCAGCAGCAGGTGCCCGTCGGCGACGGCGGCCTGCTGCTCGGGGCCGGCGACCTCGCGCAGCAGGCAGTTGAGCAGGGTGTGCGCCACGGCCCGTCTCTTTTACACATCTCCGAGCCCACGAGACCGACCCCTACCCCGTATGGCTGGTTGTGGTTTCAGAACCAACACAGTGGACGCGAGCATCTGAGGACAAGCCCTCGGCCTATTAGTACCGGTCAACTCCACCCCTCACGAGGCTTCCATATCCGGCCTATCAACCCGGTCATCTC
>NZ_CP031320.1:8033413-8083249 GCF_003355155.1 Streptomyces armeniacus
CCGGGAGCCTTAACCAATCACGTTGGAGGGAGCCCTCATCTCGAAGCAGGCTTCCCGCTTAGATGCTTTCAGCGGTTATCCTTTCCGAACGTAGCCAACCAGCCATGCCCTTGGCAGAACAACTGGCACACCAGAGGTCCGTCCGTCCCGGTCCTCTCGTACTAGGGACAGCCCTTCTCAAGACTCCTACGCGCGCAGCGGATAGGGACCGAACTGTCTCACGACGTTCTAAACCCAGCTCGCGTACCGCTTTAATGGGCGAACAGCCCAACCCTTGGGACCGACTCCAGCCCCAGGATGCGACGAGCCGACATCGAGGTGCCAAACCATCCCGTCGATATGGACTCTTGGGGAAGATCAGCCTGTTATCCCCGGGGTACCTTTTATCCGTTGAGCGACGGCGCTTCCACAAGCCACCGCCGGATCACTAGTCCCGACTTTCGTCCCTGCTCGACCCGTCAGTCTCACAGTCAAGCTCCCTTGTGCACTTACACTCACCACCTGATGACCAACCAGGCTGAGGGAACCTTTGGGCGCCTCCGTTACTCTTTAGGAGGCAACCGCCCCAGTTAAACTACCCACCAGACACTGTCCCCGATCCGGATCACGGACCCAGGTTAGACATCCAGCACGACCAGAGTGGTATTTCAACAACGACTCCCCCGATACTGGCGTACCGGGCTCACAGTCTCCCACCTATCCTACACAAGCCGAACCGAACACCAATATCAAGCTATAGTAAAGGTCCCGGGGTCTTTCCGTCCTGCTGCGCGAAACGAGCATCTTTACTCGTAGTGCAATTTCACCGGGCCTATGGTTGAGACAGTCAAGAAGTCGTTACGCCATTCGTGCAGGTCGGAACTTACCCGACAAGGAATTTCGCTACCTTAGGATGGTTATAGTTACCACCGCCGTTTACTGGCGCTTAAGTTCTCAGCTTCACCACACCAAAGCATGATTAACCGGTCCCCTTAACGTTCCAGCACCGGGCAGGCGTCAGTCCGTATACCTCGCCTTACGGCTTCGCACGGACCTGTGTTTTTAGTAAACAGTCGCTTCTCGCTGGTCTCTGCGGCCACCCCCAGCTCACCACGCAAAGTGGATCACCAGAAATGGCCCCCCTTCTCCCGAAGTTACGGGGGCATTTTGCCGAGTTCCTTAACCATAGTTCACCCGAACGCCTCGGTATTCTCTACCAGACCACCTGAGTCGGTTTAGGGTACGGGCCGCCACATGACATCGCTAGAGGCTTTTCTCGACAGCATAGGATCATCCACTTCACCACAATCGGCTCGGCATCAGGTCTCACCCTTGTGTGTTGCACGGATTTACCTGCACAACGGGCTACACCCTTACCCCGGGACAACCACCGCCCGGGCTGGACTACCTTCCTGCGTCACCCCATCACTCACCTACTACAGACTCGGACCGTCGGCTCCACCACTCCCCATCACCCGAAGGATCCAGGGCGGCTTCACGGACTTAGCATCACCTGATTCAGCGTTGGTCGCCACACAGCGGGTACCGGAATATCAACCGGTTATCCATCGACTACGCCTGTCGGCCTCGCCTTAGGCCCCGACTTACCCTGGGCAGATCAGCTTGACCCAGGAACCCTTAGTCAATCGGCGCACACGTTTCCCACGTGCGTATCGCTACTCATGCCTGCATTCTCACTCGCGAACCGTCCACAACTACCTTACGGTTACTCCGCCCACCGACTTCTCCACCTATGCCTGCGTCGGCTGCGTCAGCTGTGTATAGTGGACAGGGGTGGGGTCGCCGGGGAGGTGCCGGCTGACCTCCGCCGTGCTCAGGCCCAGCCCGCCGAGCGTGATCTCGTCCCATGCCTGCAGCCGGTCCGTCTCCTCGTCCAGGTACAGCACCGACGCCTGCACCTTCTGCGGTTCGTCGCCCTCCACCGCGCGCAGGCCGCCGCCGCCCGTGGTGCCCTCGGTCATCAGGCGGGTGCCGAGGTCCAGGACCTCGTTGCTGCGGTTGTGCGTGTGGCCGGCCAGGGCGAGGGGCACCGCGCCGTCGGTCATCTTGGCGGCGACCGGGTTGTGCGTGACCGCGATGTCGACGGGTGTGCCCGCCGTTTCCTGGAGGCGGAGGGCGAAGGCCAGTTCCCGGCCGGCGTCCCGTTCCTCCGGGTCGCCTTCCGCCTCGACCGAGCGGTCCGGCGTGAACTGGGGGTCGCCGATGCCCGCGATGCGGAGGCCGGCGACGTTGACCGGGCTCCCGTTGTCGAGGACGTGGACGTTGTCGCCGAGGTCGGCCATCGCGTCCTGGGTCTCTATCGAGTCGTGGTTCCCGCGGGCCCACACGTACGGGGCGCCGAGGTCGGGAATCGGTTCCAGGAAGCCGTTCTCGGGGGTGGTGCCGTGGTCCATGGTGTCGCCGGCGTCGATGATCACGTCGATCCGGTACTGCTCGACCAGCGACTTGATGATGCTCCAGGCCGCCGGGTTGAGGTGGATGTCGGAGACGTGCAGGACGCGGGTGGTGGCCGGATCGGGCTGGTACGTGGGGAGGGTGGAGGTCGCGTCGTACAGCTTGGTGACGTTGGTGACGAGGCGGGCCAGCTCCTGCTGGTAGATGTCGAAGTCCGTGACGATGCTGCGGGCGTCGCCGACCACCGAGGGGGCGCTGGCGAGGAGTCCGGAGAACTTCGGTTCGAGGACGGACTTCGGGTTCCACGTCGCGAACGCCGTTGCCGTCGAGGCCGTCAGCAGCGCGAGGGCCAGGCCGCCCGCCCCGAGCGCGCGGCGCGGGCGCCGGTATACGGCGAGCCCGAGCGCCGTGGCGCCGGAGACCACCGCGACGACGGAACGCAGCGCCAGGTCCGCGGTGCCGGCCACGACGTCGCGGCCGACCTCCTCCTCGAGCCCTTCGATCCGCTCCGGATGGTCGACGAGGGCGGTGGCGCGTACGGGGTCGAGCTGATCGACGTTGACGTCGAGGCGTACGGGGGCGTGGTGGCTCTCCAGCCGCAGCGAGCCGAGGGGCGACACGTTGATCTTCGTGCCGCCCGTGAGCGACGGCCGCAGCGTCATCGTCGTCTCCATCGGCCCGACGGGCGTACGGACGCTGCCCACGATCAGCAGCCCCAGCCAGGCCCCGAGCAGCGTCACCGCCACCATGCCCAGTGCCCGCCCGTACGGGTGCGGGGTGCGGGTGAGGGACAGGGTGGGCGTGGTGTCGTGCGAGCGGTAGCGGCGTACGAACGGGTCCGGGAACCGCCGGGTCCGGTCCGCCGAGCGGCCGAGGGTGCGGCCCGCGGAGCGGGTCATACGGCGGCCGGCGCGCGGGACCGCGGTGCGGGCGGCGCGCGGGACCGCGGTGCGGGCGGCGAAGCGGACGGCTCGCACCGCGGAACGGGCGGAGCGGGTCACGGCGTTCTGGAGCAGCTTGAGCGGATGCCTGCCTTCCCTTCCGGCCATGTCGCCCCGTATGCCCTGTGCCGCGGGGATTCATGCCGCTTGGGGCCGGGTGGGGGATCGGGCGTGAGGGGTGTGGTCCGCACTTTTTTTTTTTCTTTCTACCCCCCCCCCCCCGCCTCCACCCCCACGCCCTCTTCGGCTGCCTCAGCTGTGTATAAGCGACAGGCCCCCGCCTTCGCCCCCGGAGCATCCGCCACCGCCCCGCGCAGCCCGCGCGCCGAGATCCTCTGCGGCCTGTTCGCCGATGTCCTCGGGCTCGAACGCGTCGGCGCCGACGACGACTTCTTCGCCCTCGGCGGCCACTCCCTGCTCGCGATGCGCCTCGCGAGCCGCGTCCGTACGGTGCTCGGCGCCGAGCTCACCGTACGGGAGATCTTCGAGGCCCCTACGGCCGTACGCCTCGCCGCCCGACTGGACGTGCGTACGTACGGCCGGGCTCTGCCCGTACTCGCCCCCGCCGACCGCCCGGACGTCCTCCCGCTGTCCTTCGCGCAGCAGCGCCTGTGGCTGCTGAACCGCATCGAGGGCCCCGGCGGCACCTACAACAACCCCGCCGCCTGGCGCCTCAACGGCCCGCTGGACCGGGACGCGCTGGCGTCCGCCGTACGGGATGTGGTGACGCGCCACGAGAGCCTCCGTACGGTGTTCCCCGAACGCGGGGGCGACGGCCGCGCCCACCAGCTCGTACTGGACCCGGCGCAGGTCGGCACCCTCGTACGGCATGAGGAGGTCACGGAGGAGCGGCTGACCGTACGGCTGGCCGAGGCCACCGGCGCAGGCTTCGCCCTCGACCGCGAAGTCCCGCTGCGCGCCCACCTCTTCGAGGTGGCGCCCGAGGAACACGTGCTGCTGCTCGTCGTACACCACATCGCCACCGACGAGTGGTCCGACGGCCCGCTGTGGCGCGACCTGGCGACGGCCTACCGGGCGCGCTGCGAGGGCGCGGCGCCGGAGTGGGCGCCGCTGCCCGTGCAGTACGCCGACTACGCCCAGTGGCAGCACCGGCTCCTCGGCGACGGCGACGACCCGGGCAGCCCGCACGCGCGCCAGCTCGCGTACTGGACCGAGGCCCTGGCCGGTCTCCCCGAGGAACTGCCCCTCCCGGCCGACCGGCCGCGCCCCCAGGAGAGCAGCCACCGGGGCGGCGCCGTCGGCCTGACCCTCGACGCCGGCCTGGAACGCGCCCTGCGGGAGCTGGCGAACGCCCACGGCGTCAGCATGTTCATGGTCGCCCAGGCCGCCGTCGCCGCCCTGCTGCATCGGCTCGGCGCCGGGGACGACATCCCTCTCGGCGCCCCCGTCTCAGGGCGTACGGACGAGCAGCTGGAGGACCTGGTCGGGTTCTTCGTCAACACCCTCGTCCTGCGTACGGACCTGTCGGGCACGCCGACCTTCGCGGAACTGCTGGCACGCATACGGGAGGCCGACCTGGCCGCGTACGAGCACCAGGACCTGCCGTTCGAACGGCTGGTGGAAGCCGTCAACCCCACGCGCTCGCTCGCCCGGCACCCGCTGTTCCAGGTCATGGTCGTCTACCTCAACACCCCCGGAACCACGCCCGACTTCCCCGGGCTGACCGCGCGGCGCGAGTCGCTCGGGCAGCAGGGCGCCAAGTTCGACCTGAGCTTCGACTTCGTCGAGCAGGGCGACGGAGAGGGCATCGAGGGCTGGATCGAGTACAGCGCGGACCTCTTCGACCACGGGACGGCGGAGCGGTTTGCGGGGTGGCTGGTGCGGTTGTTGGAGGGGGTTGTTGCGGATCCGGATTGTGCGGTGCGGGATGTGGAGGTGCTGGCGGATTCCGAGCGGCGTGTGGTGGTGGGGGAGTGGAATGCCACCGGGCGTGTTGTTGAGGCGGTGACGTTGCCGGAGTTGTTCGACGCTGTTGGTTAATTCGGGGGCTCGCGTGACGTCGGCCTTCAAGACCCGGTTGTGGTCTTGAAGGCCGACGTTGTCGTATGGGGTGGGTGCGGGTGTCGATGCAGCCGAGCAGGCCGAGCGAGGTCCCGGCGGAGACGGTGGGGGTGGCTCGGGCCGCGTTTCCCAAGGGCAGCCTGGCGATCCGGGTCAGGAACGAATTGGGGCCGTTGTTTTGTGACGAGGAGTTCGCGGACCTGTTCCCGGCGCGGGGGAAGCCTGCCTGGTCACCGGGGCGGTTGGCGCTCGTGCTGGTGTTGCAGTTCATGGAAGGGCTCACCGACCGGCAGGCGGCGGAGGCTGTGCGGGCGAGGATCGACTTCAAGTATGCCCTCGGTCTGGAATTGAGTGATCCGGGGTTCGACTTCTCGGTGCTGTCGGAGTTCAGGGACCGGCTGGCGGAGGCGGATGCCGGGCGACGGGTGCTGGACGGTGTCCTGGTTGCGGCCAGGGACAAGGGACTGCTCAAGACGGCTGGTCGGGCGAGGACCGACTCCACCCACGTGCTGACGGCGGCCCGGGATGTGTGCTGGCTGGAGCGGGTGTCAGAGACATTACGGTCGGCGTTGAACGCGGTGGCTCAGGCTGCCCCCGACTGGCTGGTCGAGGTCGCCGAGCTGGAGTGGTTCAGGCACTACGCCACCCGGGCCGAGGACTCCCGGTTCCCCAAGTCCCGCGCTGCGCGGGAGGAGTTGGGGCTGCGGATCGGCCGGGATGGGACACGGCTGCTTCACGCCGTCCGGTCCCGGCAGGCACCGCGAGTGCTGCGGACGCTTGGGCAGGTGGAGCACCTGCGGCAGATGTGGGTGCAGAACTTCCACCAGGTTGAGGGCGAGGTGAGGAGACGAGCCCCCAAAGACCGCCCGCCAGGCGCGAAGTGCCTGGTCAGTCCCTATGACCGTGAGGCGCGCAACAGCGTCAAGCGGGACACGGCCTGGGCGGGATACAAGGTTCACCTCACCGAGACCTGCGAAGCGGACGCCCCGAACCTGATCACGAACGTGGCCACCACCGACGCGACGGTTCCCGACATCTCGATGACCGAGCCCGTGCATGCCCGGCTCGCCGATACGGGCCGTCTGCCCGACGAGCACCTGGTCGACGCCGGATACGTCGACGCGCATGTGCTCGTTCGTGCCCGCCGCAAGTACGGCATCACACTCACCGGTCCGGCCGCCTTGGCCATCAGCCCTCAGACCGCCTCGGGCAGCGGTTTCACCGGCGACGATTTCACCATCGACTGGGAAAACGAGCAGGTCAGCTGCCCTGGAGACAGAACAACGGCCCGGTGGAATCCCGACCGCTCACCCGAGGGCACTCCCGTGATCCGGGTGCGCTTCAACAAGAGTGACTGCCAGCCCTGCCCGGTCCGCGAGCAGTGCACCACCTCCAGCGTCGGCCGGCGACTGACCCTGCGGCCCCGCGAGGAACACGAGGCCCTCCGCCAAGCCCGCGCCGACCAGGACACCGATACCTGGAAGGAGCGCTACAAAACCCGCGCCGGTGTCGAGAGCACCATCTCCCAGGGGGTCCAACGTTGCGGCCTGCGCAGATCCCGCTACCGCGGCCTCACGAAGACCAGCCTCCAACACCAGCTCACCGGCGCCGCCATCAACCTCGCCCGCATCGACGCACACCTCACCGACACGCCCCGAGCCCGCACCCGCACCAGCCACTTCACAGCACTTCGCCCCGCCGAGCTCACACTCGGCGGGGCGAAGTGATCAGACCCCCGAATTAGCCAACAGCGTCCGAGCATGCCGTCCTCGCGCTCGCCCGCCGCCGCGTCAACGTTCTCTTCGCCATGATCCGTGACCGACAGTGCTACCACGCTCCGCCTTCCGTCACGACCGCCGCTTGACAACAACATGAGGAGGTGTCGCCGGGTCCGAGGGGTGCCGTTGGAGACGCTGATGAGAGGTCCGACTACCGCTCCGCCGAGCGCAATGCCCGGCATCCCACGGGCGGCAAGTCTGCATAACGTGGATGCGCGCGTACGGCGCCGACTCCCCGGCCAGCACCGCACCGAAGTCATCGGGAGCACGATGTTCGACATCGACGACGTGGGCGTCTTCTTCGGCCTGGACGTCGGCAAGACCGCTCACCACGGCCATGGGCTCACCCCGGCCGGGAAGAAGGTCTTCGACAAGCAACTGCCCAACAGCGAGCCGAAACTGCGGGCCGTCTTCGACAAGCTGGCCGCCAAATTCGGCACCGTGCTCGTCATCGTCGACCAGCCCGCCTCCATCGGCGCCCTCCCGCTCACCGTCGCCCGGGACGCGGGCTGCAAGGTCGCCTACCTGCCCGGACTCGCCATGCGCCGGATCGCCGACCTATATCCAGGCGAGGCCAAGACCGACGCCAAGGACGCCGCGGTGATCGCGGACGCCGCCCGCACCATGCCCCACACCCTGCGCTCGCTGGAACTCACCGACGAGATCACCGCCGAACTCACGGTCCTGGTCGGCTTCGACCAAGACCTCGCGGCCGAAGCCACCCGCACCTCCAACCGGATACGCGGCCTGCTCACCCAGTTCCCCCCCAGCCTCGAACGCGTCCTCGGCCCCCGCCTGGACCACCCCGCCGTCACCTGGCTGCTGGAACGCCACGGTTCCCCGACCGCCCTGCGGAAAGCCGGCCGCCGCAGACTCGTCGAGGTGATCCGGCCCAAGGCCCCGCGCATGGCCGCCCGCCTATCGATGACGTCTTCGACGCACTCGACGAACAGACCGTGGTAGTCCCCGGGACCGGCACCCTCGACACCGTGGTCCCGTCCCTGGCCCGGTCCCTGGCCGCAGTCCACGAACAGCGCCGGGCCCTGGAAGTCCAGATCAAGGCCTTGCTGGAGGACCACCCTCTTTCCAAGGTCCTGACCTCGATGCCGGGGGTCGCGGTCAGGACCGCCGCCACACTGCTGGTCACCGTCGGCGACGGCACCAGCTTCCCCACCGCCGCCCATCTGGCCTCCTACGCCGGCCTCGCCCCGGCCACGAAATCGTCGGGGACCTCGATCCACGGCGAACACGCACCACGAGGCGGAAACCGGCAGCTCAAACGCGCGATGTTCCTGTCCGCGTTCGCAGCCCTGCACGACCCCGCCTCCCGCATCTACTACGACAAATGCCGGGCCCGGGGAAAGACACACACCCAAGCCCTCCTCCGCCTCGCCCGCCACCGCGTCAGCGTCCTGTTCGCCATGCTCCGCGACGGCACCTTCTACGAACCACGCACCCCCGAAACAGCCACCGCATGACCAGCTCGGACTCGACGAAGGACATAGAGGCACCCCCGCAGACGGGCGCCGGCCGACACACTCGAACTACAAGATGGGGCCGGGGCTGGCGGGCTGCACTCATGGCCCTCGACTGTGCCCGGACGCCGGTTAGGTGTATTGATCATGAGCGTTGTTGACACTGGTCGGTCTTGATCACGGCGAAGACCTCCGGTGTGGTGGAGGTGTCTAGGCTTCACCGCACACGGAGGTCTTCGTGTCCCACCGTAATGCCCGGCTGACCGTTCACGGCAGGAGGATCCTGGTCGAACGCCGGTCGAGGCAAGTGTTCGTGCAATGATGCGAGCCCAAGCAGGCGTCGGCGGTGGGGGGTGGTGGGGAGTGTGAGATGTGTATAAGGAGCAGAGGGAGGCGAGGGGCCGCGTCAGCATGGCGACGGCTGCTCCACGCACGGGTGGAAATGGGCAAAACCCGGACGCAGTCCGTGCCGCGCGCCTAGGCTCTGTGGTGTGCAAGGCGTCTCCGGCCGGGTCCTCGTCGTCGACGACAACAAGGTCATCCGGCAGCTGATCAAGGTCAACCTCGAGCTGGAGGGCTTCGAGGTCGTGACCGCGGACGATGGTGCCGAGTGCCTGGAGATCGTGCACCGGGTGCGGCCCGACGTGATCACGCTCGATGTCGTGATGCCGCGGCTCGACGGTCTGCGTACGGCCGAGCGCCTGCGTGCCGACCCCCGTACGCGCCACATCGCCGTCGCCATCGTGTCCGCCTGTACGCAGGCGGAGATCGAGGCCGAAGGTGCCGTCGGTGTCGACGCGGTGCTCGCGAAGCCCTTCGATCCCGCCGCGCTCGTACGCATGGTGCGTGGCCTGGCGGCGTACGGCGAACCCGGCGGCGGTGGGGCTGACGGCGGGCGTACCGAGCCGCCGGTGCAGGGCGGCTCCGAGTCCCCGGTACGGCCCCTCCGCTGAGCGAGGCAGGGGCACAACGGTCGCGGTGGGCCGGAGTCACCTGAGCGGAGTGGGTGGCTGTTCGGTCCTCGCTGCGTCGAAGAGCGCCGGTCGTGCGGCGGCCCTCGCCCACATTCCCGGCCCTCTGCCCGCGCCCATGGTCCGCGGTCCGAGCGGTACGGCTCGCTCACCCCGTGCCGGATGGCCCAGTTCGTGGGGCGGTGCACTCTTGAGGGTCCCGAGGCCGTGCGCCGGGCCACCCCAGGGGCGGGAGGGCGTTCCGGCGCAGGTCACCGGGGCTGTGGCGGGGCCGTGTGAGAAACCCGTTCGCGTGGGCCCGTGGCTCCTCCCATACGCTTGCATCGTGACACCCGCCCAGCTCTCCCGCACCGTGCTGCTCTCGCTGCACGGCGTAGTCGGCGACGCCGGACTGCGCGGGGTGGAGCTGCCCGAGCGGGTGGTCGTCGAGTCGCCGCCGCGGCGTGGGGGCGGGGACTACGGGACCGGTGTCGTCCTCCAGCTCGCCCGCCGCGCCCAGGCCGTCCGGACCGGCGCGGGCGCGGGCGCTGGTGACGGCCGGCCCGCTCCCACCTCCCTCGAACTCGCCCGTCTCCTCGGTGACCGGCTCGCGCGGCTCCCCGGGGTCGCGCGTACGGACGTCGCCGGGGCCGGGTTCGTCAACATCACGCTGGACGGCCACGGGCGCGCCGCGCTCGTACTGGAGCTGGCGCGCCCCGCGTACGCCCCGAGTGCCGCCGACGATCCCGCCCGCGACTCGGCCCGCTGGGCCGCCGCCACGGCGGAGGCCGGGGGCGCACGCGCCGGTGGCACGGCCGCCCGCGCTGCGACCCCCCAGGCGACCCAGGCGACCGAGCCGACCCAGGCGGTCCAGGCGGCCCAGGCAGCCACCGGGGCCGACGCCGCGCTGCTCGTACGTACGGCCGCCAGCCCCCTGTTCCGCGTGCAGTACGCCCACGCCCGTGCCCGCGCGCTCCTGCGCGGCGGTGCCGCGCTCGGCGTACGGCCCGAGGCCGGGGCGGGCGACTACGCCTACGACCACCCCGCCGAACGCGCCCTCCTCGCCCTCCTCGCCGACCACGACCGCCTCTCTCCGCCCCCCGCCCGCCCCCCCCCCACCCCCCTATCACCACCCATGCGTGGGGTGTGCTGGTGTTGGGTGCTGGTTTCGTTGTGTTTCGGTGGTCATAGCGTGAGGGAAACGCCCGGTTACATTCCGAACCCGGAAGCTAAGCCTTTCTGCGCCGATGGTACTGCATACGGGAGTGTGTGGGAGAGTAGGACACCGCCGAACTATTGTTGAGAGAAGGGGCCTTGCCGGCTTGAAGCTGGCAAGGCCCCTTTTTTGCATGCCCACTTGTCCCCGTGGCCCTTGCCGGAAAACCGGGCGGCGCGACGGCGCCGTACGCGCCACGATGGGCAGATGAAGGACGGCTTCCAGATCAGGCAGGTGCGCGAGGAGGACTGGCGGCAGTTGAGAGAGCTGCGGCTGGCAGCGCTCGCGGACCCGGTGGCGTCGGTGGCGTTCACCGAGCGGTACGAGGTGGCCGCCGCGCGCCCGGACAGCTTCTGGCGACAGCGGGCTGCGCAGGGCCGTACGGGACGTACGGACGACGGGTGGCCCGTCACCACGTTCGCCGCCGCGCCCGTTCCGGCGGATACGGATGACGCCCGCTGGGCGGGGATGCTGACTGTCGTCGTACAGGACGGCACCGCGTCCGTCGTCGGCGTCTACCTCCGCCCCGAGCACCGCGGTTCCGGACTCGGCGGTGAACTGTTCCGGGCGGCGGAGGAGTGGGCCTGGGCGCGCGACGACGTCGAACGGCTCCAACTCCACGTGCACGAGCAGAACCACCGCGCCCGCGCCTTCTACGAGCGCCTTGGTTTCGTCCCGACCGGCGAGTCCGACCCGCACCACAGGCCGCCGTACGGCCGTGCCCACGTGTACGTACGGGAGCGGGCGTCCGTACGTGCGGGTGGCTAGGGGCGGCCGCGCAGCAGTTCCGGCCACCACGTGCGGACCTGCTCCTCGGAACGGGTCAGCGCGAGCGTGTGCAGCCCCGCCGCCGTGCCGTCCGCCAGCAGCGCGGGCAGTTCCGGAACGGGAGCGACCGTCGCCGGGTGGTCCAGGACGACGGTGAGTGGTGGGTCGAGCCGGCCGGCGGACGACCGTTCGGCCATGCGGCGGCCGTGCTCGACCACGGCTGAGGTGAGCGCGGTGACGAGGGGCATCGCGCCCGGATCGGCGCGGTGCGGTGCCTCGATGGGCGTGCCCACGACGTAGAGCGTTCCCCCTTCGGGAATGAAGGAATCCCATGCGATCCGGTCGGCACGCGATGGCGTGCAGGCGTTCCGGATGTGCAGCTGGGAGAGGGCGTTGAGGGCGCGGCGCACGAGGACGGTGGCGGCCTCGCGGCGTTCCGCGTGCGCGGTGAGGGTGGCCTCCAGTTCGCCTGCGGCGCCGGCGGTGGCGGCGGTGTCCGTACGGAGTATGCGGACGGCGTCCTTCGACGAGCCGCTGAGCGCCCAGCGGTGCACCTGCCGGAACGGCTCCCCCGCCACCGCCGCCGCGTGCAGCCAGCAGCGCAGGAGTGTCTCGGCGGCGTCGTGCACGGCCGAGTCGCCGCGGGCGGGGCTGCGGACGGGGGCGAGGAGCGCGGCGGCGCGCGTACGGGCGGTCGGCATGTCCTCGCAGTCGCGGTGCGGCGCCCAGCGCAACCGGGTGGGGGCGGTGGTGAGTTGGGCCGGGTCGAAGACGTGGGCGGGGCCGAGCTTGCTGCGGGCGCCGACGGTGTCGGTGTAGAGGTCGGGGTCGCCGGTGACGACCAGCACGGCGCCCTCCGCCTCCCATACCTGTGTTAGTTGTCAACGAACCGCCGACCACCGAGGCTTCCCCCCGCGCCTTCGTCGGCCGCGTCAGATGTGTATAGGCGACAGCCCCCCGCCCCCGTACGCCGGCGCCCGGTACCGCCTACCCTCGCGGGCATGACCCGTCTCCACCTCTTCGACCTCGACGGAACCCTCCTCCACGGCACCGCCGCCCCCGTGGAGATCTCCCGCCAGCTCGGCCTCGAGACCGAGATCGTCGAGCTCGAACGGGCTTTCGCCGCACGGGAGTTGAGCCCCGTCGGCTTTGCACAGAGCGTTCACACTCTGTGGTCCGAGCTGACCGAGGCGCATGTCGGGGCCGCGTTCCGGGACGCGCCCTGGCTGGAGGGGATAGCGGAGGTGTGGGCGGAGATACGGGCGCGCGGTGAGCGGTGCGCCGTGGTGTCCCTGTCGCCCGACTTCTTCGTACGGAGGCTGCTGGCCTGGGGCGCGGACGCCGCGTACGGCTCGCGCTTCCCCGACGTGCCGTTCCGCACCCCGGTCGACCCCGCCGGGATCCTGTCACCGGCGGCAAAAGTGAACATTGCGTATGGGCTGTGTGCCGAATTCGGGGTGAGCCCCGACGAATGTGTGGCTTACGGGGACTCGATGTCGGACGCGGAACTCTTCGCCGCCGTACCCGTGTCCGTGGCCGTGAACGCCGACGACCATCTGCGCGGCCTCGCCTCGTTCGACTACGCGGGGCGCGATCTGCGGGAAGTGTACGACCTTGTACGGTACCGCCGCTAATTCCCCCCGGTGGTCCGAATCAAGGGAATCCGGTGTACCCGGGACGGGGCTTGTGGATCGATGCCATAACGGTATGGTCGACTCCGCATCGCCGGGCTAGTGGGCTCCGTGACCGATGTCTCAAGGGGTCTCATTTGCAGGCGCCTTCCCCCTACGGGAAGTTGTGGTCCGACCGGAAGACGTTCGAGGCGAGGCAGAGTTAATGACCACCACGTCGGCCGATAACGGCACTTCTGCTGGCGACGGCGGCAGCGACGGCAGTGGCGACTGGAGCTGGTTCGCCCCCGCCCCGGCCCGTAAGGGCACGGAGGCGCCCGCAGGCACGCAAGGTGCGCAGGACTCGCAGGGCGCGGGCACGGGCGATTCCCAACAAGACGGACAGAACGGCCGGTCCGGCGGCCCCGCGGACGACGGTGGGGCGCCGTCTCCCGCCGCGCGGGAGCGCGTACGGCCGCAGCCGGGCGGCGAGGACACACCGAGGCCCAGCCGCCCCGTCACCCCGATACGCCCGGTCGGTTCGGGCGCCGCGCGGCAGGCGCAGGGCGGCGGCACCGAGCCGCGGGTGCCGCAGCCCAGAGGAGCGGGCGGGAGCCCTTCCGTACGCGACACCGACCCGCAGGCGGTGCGCGAGGCGGTGCTGCAGACCGTACGGGACGCGGAACAGCGGGCCGTACGACGGACGGAGCAGCAGCCCGTACGGCAGCCGGAGCACGAGCGCGCGGGCGAGCAGGGCCACGCGGAAGGCGGCGCCGCCGACGCCC
Source organism: Streptomyces armeniacus (assembly GCF_003355155.1). NCBI lineage: Bacteria > Bacillati > Actinomycetota > Actinomycetes > Kitasatosporales > Streptomycetaceae > Streptomyces > Streptomyces armeniacus. The sequence goes on from NZ_CP031320.1 coordinate 8,047,353, forward strand.
ACACAGGCGCCCGCCGCCCAGAGGCGCCAGAGCCCGCCCCTGCCCCGTGCCCCGGAGGCGACTGCCGTGGTGTGCGGCGGTCGCGTTCTCTCGTATGCGGAAGTGGACGCGCGTGCGGGGCGGTTGGCTTGGTTGCTGGCGGGGCGTGGTGTGGGGCCGGAGTCGCTGGTGGCGGTGTTGCTGCCGCGTACGGAGGCTCTGTTGGTGGCGTTGCTGGCGGTGCTGAGGTGTGGTGCGGGTTATATCCCGGTGGATCCGGGTTATCCGGCGGAGCGGGTCCGGTATGTGCTGCGTGATGCGGCGCCTGCGCTGTTGCTGACGCGGCGGGAGGAGTTGGAGGGGCTGCTGCCGGAGGGGGGCGTGGAGACGGTGCTGCTCGACACCCCGGAGTGCGAGCGTGAGCTGGCGGGGTTCCCCGCTGACCCCTTCCCGGATGAGCGGACGGCCGCCGCCAGGGGTGCGGGGTGCGCGTATGTCATTTACACCTCTGGTTCCACGGGGCGGCCCAAGGGTGTCGTTGTGCACCATCGTGCGTTGGTGAATTTCCTGCGGGACATGGTGGTGCGCTGCGAACTGACCTCTGCCGATCGGTTGTTGGCGGTGACGACGGTCGGGTTCGATATTGCTGGGCTGGAGTTGTTCGGGCCGTTGATCGCGGGCGGCAGTGTGGTGCTGGCGGACCGTGAGACGGTGCGTGACCCTCTCGCGCTGGGTGGGGAGCTTGCGGCGTCGGGTGTCACGGTGATGCAGGCGACGCCGAGTCTGTGGCGGTCGCTGCTGGATGACGGCCCGGGGGATCTTGATCTGCGCGGTGTGCGGGTCCTTGTGGGTGGTGAGGCGCTGCCGGGTGATCTGGGGGCTCGGTTGCTGGCGCGGGCGTCGTCGGTGACCAATCTTTATGGTCCGACGGAGACCACGGTCTGGTCGACGGCGCGCAGGCTTGACGGGAGTGACGAGGGCGGGCCGTCGATTGGTGGTCCGATCGCGAACACGCGGGTGTATGTGCTGGATGCGGGTCTGTGTCCGGTGCCGCCGGGTGTGGCGGGTGAGTTGTACATCGCGGGTGAGGGCGTCGTACGGGGCTATCTGGGCAGGCCCGCGCTGACCGCCGAGCGGTTTGTCGCCGACCCGCACGGGCGCGCGGGGACGCGGATGTACCGCACGGGGGACATGGCCCGCTGGGGCCGCGACGGGCGTCTGGCGTTCCTGGGGCGGGTGGATGACCAGGTGAAGATCCGCGGGTTCCGTATCGAGCTCGGTGAGATCGAGGCCGTGCTGCGTACGCATCCGTCCGTTGCCCAGTGCGCGGTCGTCGCGCACGGGGATGCGGCGGGGGACAGGCGGCTGGCCGCGTATGTCGTGCGCGAGACCGCCACGACCGGCGGCACAGCTGTCGTGGAGCTGCGGGAGTATCTCGCCGCCCGGCTGCCCGCCTATATGGTGCCTGCCGCGTTCGTTGAGCTGGACGCGCTGCCGCTCACCCCGAACGGCAAGACCGACACCCGGGCACTCCCCGCACCCGACTACGCGGCGGCCCCGCAGGGCCGCGCCCCAAGGAACCCCCGCGAGAGGTCGGGTTCGGGGAGGGCGTGGCGGTCGAGTTTGCCGGTCGTGGTCAGCGGCAGCGCATCCAGCGCCACGAACGCGGCGGGCACCATGTACTCCGGCAGCCGGGCCGCCAGATACGCCCGCGCCTCCTCCGCGTCGAAACCACCCGAGGCCGCGACGACATACGCCACCAACGACCGGCCACCAACGGCATCCTCACGCGACACCACCACCGAATCGGCCACCGAGCCGTGCGTGGCCAGCACCGCGTCGATCTCCCCCGGCTCGATACGGAAACCCCGGATCTTCACCTGGTCATCCGCACGCCCCGCAAAGACCAACTCACCCTCGTGAGTCCAGCGGGCCAGATCCCCCGTGCGGTACATCCGCCCGCCCACAGGCCCGTACGGATCGGCCACGAACCGCTCCGCGGTCAGCCCCGCACGCCCCAGATAACCACGCGCCACACCCACACCCGCCACATACAACTCCCCCACCACACCGGGTGCGACAGGCCGCAGCCCGGCGTCCAGGACGTACGTCCGCGCGTTCGCGATCGGGGAACCGATGGGCGCCGCACCCGGCCACTCACCGGGGTCGCCTTCGAGGGCGGTGGAGGTGACGATGTGGGTTTCGGCGGGGCCGTAATGGTTCGAGACCCGTACACCGTCCCCGGCACACCACTCCCGCACCGCATCCGTAACCGTCAGCGCCTCACCCGCCTGCGCCACCTCACACAACGCAGGCAACCGGCGCCCGGACTCCAACACCGACTCCGCCACCGCATGCAGCACCAGATTCGGACAATGCAGCTCCGCAATCTCCCAACACGCCAGCCACTCCACCAACCGGTCCGCGTCCGCCCGCACCCCCTCCGGACACACCACCAACGAACGCCCCGACACCAGCGACCCCAGAACCTCCTGCACCGACACGTCAAACCCCAACGACGTGAACAACGCCACCCGCCCACCGGAGCCGGAGCCGGTGCCGAACAAACCCCGATGCCAACCCAGCAGATTCACCACACCCGCAACCGGCATCACAACGCCCTTCGGCACACCCGTCGTACCGGACGTATAGATCACATACGCCACATCCAACGGCGACAGCCGGGCCGTCCGGTCACTGTCCCCGGGATTCCCCCGCACCTCACCAGCCGCAGCCGACAGCACCTCCGCCACCAACCCCAACTCGCCGCAGCCCGCAAGCTCCCCAGCGTGCTCCCCGTCGGTCAGCACCACCCCAGGCCCGGCATCCCCCAGCACCGCACGCACCCGGCCCACAGGCCACGCCACATCCACCGGCACATAACCCGCACCACACTTCACCACCGCCAACAGCGCCACCACCGCATCCACCGACCGCGGCAACACCACCCCCACCAACACACCAGGCCCCACACCACGCCCGATCAACCCCCACGCCAACCGATTCGCCCGCGCGTTCAACTCCCCATACGACACCGCCACACCATCAACACCCACCACCGCCACCGCACCCGGCGACGCCACCACACACCCCTCAAACAACCCCGCGACCCCCCCCGTTATGTTTTCTGCGGTCCTGCAAGAGGGCCGCTGGCCTCCGGGCCTGGCATGGCTGTTCCCCCCTGTCGAACCGATGACCTGGGGGGTGGTGCCACCGGGCCCGAGAGGCGCCGTTGGAGACGCTGATGAGAGGTCCGACTACCGCCCGGCCGAGCGCAACGCCCGGCACCTGGTGGGCGGCAGGTCTGCATAACGTGGATGCGCGCACGACGCCAACGCCCCGGCCAGCACAGCACGAACCCGTTCGGGAGGACGGCTTGAACGACAGCGACGACGTGGGCGTCTTCCTCGGCCTGGACGTCGGCAAGAGCGCCCACCACGGCCACGGCCTCACCCCGGCCGGCAAGAAGGTCTTCAGCAAGCAGCTGCCCAACACCGAACCGAAGTTGAGGCAGGTCTTCGACAAGCTGACCGCGAAGTTCGGCACCGTCCTGGTCATCGTGGACCAGCCCGCCTCGATCGGCGCTCTGCCCCTGACGGTCGCCCGGGATGCGGGCTGCAAGGTCGCCTATCTGCCGGGCCTGTCGATGCGGCGGATCGCCGACCTCTACCCGGGCGAGGCGAAGACCGACGCCCGCGACGCGGCCGTGATCGCGGACGCCGCCCGCACCATGCCACACACCTTGCGCTCGCTGGGACTGACCGACGAGATCACCGCCGAACTCACGGTCCTCGTCGGTTTCGACCAGGATCTGGCGGCCGAGGCCACCCGCACCAGCAACCGGATCCGTGGCCTGCTCACCCAGTTCCACCCGTCCCTGGAACGCGTCCTGGGCCCCCGGCTCGACCATCAGGCCGTGACCTGGCTGCTGGAACGCTACGGATCCCCCGCCGCACTGCGCAAAGCCGGACGCCGCAGGCTCGTCGAGGTCATCCGGCCCAAGGCGCCACGCATGGCAACGCGGCTGATCGACGACGTCTTCGAGGCGCTCGACGAGCAGACCGTCACCGTCCCTGGCACCGGCACTCTCGACATCGTGATCCCGTCGCTGGCCCGCTCGCTCGGCGCCGTCCACGAACAACGACGAGCGACAGAAGCCCAGATCAGCACCCTGCTGGAGGCTCACCCTCTTTCCGCGGTCCTGACCTCGCTGCCCGGGGTCGCGGTCAGGACCGCCGCCACGCTGCTGGTCACCGTCGGCGACGGCGCCAGCTTCCCCACTGCCGCCCACCTCGCCTCCTACGCCGGCCTCGCCCCGACCACGAAGTCGTCCGGGACCTCGATCCACGGCGAACACGCCCCGCGAGGCGGCAACCGGCAGCTCAAACGCGCAATGTTCCTCTCCGCCTTCGCCGCCCTGCACGACCCCGCCTCCCGCACCTACTACGACAAATGCCGAGCGAGAGGAAAAACCCACACGCAAGCCCTCCTCCGCCTGGCCCGACAACGGATCAACGTGCTCTTCGCGATGCTCCGCGACGGCGCCTTCTACGAACCCAGAACCCCACGCCTCGCTTGACGAAAGACATAGAGGCACCCCCCCCGGGGTGGTCCTACGTTGTTGATGGGTCGGATGGGCTGTCGTACGGTCCGGAGGATCCAGTGGCCCTGGGTATGGCTTGGGGGTGGTTGCCTTGTGATGGCTCCCTGTGACACCTGGCCGCCCGGGGCCGTACGGCGACTCGACCACTGATGAGGAGTTGCGGGCCCACGGGTATCGCTGAGTAGGACCATGCTGGCGGGGTCGTCCGGATGCACTGAGCGCGTCGAACGACCGGAGGCAGGCATGGCCCGGAACTGGGCGGGAACCGATATCGGCAAGGTTCATCACCACACCGTCGTCCTTGACAGCGACGGTGAAGTGCTGCTCTCGCGGAAAGTGGTCAATGACGAGCCGGAACTGCTGAGTCTGATCAGGGATGTGCTGGAGTTCGGCGATGTGGTGTGGGCCGTCGACGTTGCCGACGGCATGGCCGCCTTGCTGGTCGATCTCCTACTCAATCACGAGCAGACGATCGTCTATCTGCCCGGCCTCGCCGTGAACCGGGCTTCCGTCGGCTACCGCGGCTTGGGCAAGACCGACGCGAAAGACGCCCGGGTCATCGCAGATCAGGCGCGTATGCGGCGTGACCTGCACATCCTGACTCCCGAAAGCGACCTGGCCGCTGAGCTGCGGGTGATGACCGACCGGCGCGCTGACCTGGTCCAGGAGCGAACGCGGAAGACCAACCGTCTGCATGCGCAGGTGCTGAGCATCTTTCCAGTTCTGGAGCGCGCTCTGGAACTGACGAACATTGGGCCGCTGGTACTGCTGTCCGGCTACCAGACGCCGGCTGCACTGCGGCGTTCGGGCCGCAAGCGGCTGACGGCGTGGCTGCGTCACCGCAAGGTCCGCAGCGCGGAGGTCCTGGCCGCTGCCGCCGTTGACGCCGCGGAGCGGCAGCACACCCAGCTGCCCGGCGAAGCCGCGATTGCCCGTGTGGTCTGTGGTCTGGCGCTGGAGGTGATCGGTCTCCACGAGAAGATTCATGAGCTGGACAAGCTCATCGAGACCCGGTTTCACGAGCACGAACTCGCCCCGGTGATCTCCAGCATGCCGGGCATCGGCCCTCTGCTGGGCGCCGAGTTCCTCGCCGCGACGGGCGGCGACCTGACCCGGTTCGCCAGTGCGGACCGGCTCGCCACCTTCGCTGGCGTCGCCCCGGTTCCCCGGGACTCCGGCAACGTGAACGGCAACCTGCACCGCCCCCGCCGCTACCACCGGGGCCTGCAGCGTGTCTTCTACCGCTCCGCGATGATCAGCATCCGCAGCTGTCCGGAGTCCCGGGTCTTCTACGACCGCAAGAGAGCCGAGAACAAGACACACAAGCATGCCGTCCTCGCGCTCGCCCGCCGCCGCGTCAACGTTCTCTTCGCCATGATCCGTGACCGACAGTGCTACCACGCTCCGCCTTCCGTCACGACCGCCGCTTGACAACAACATGAGGAGGTGTCCCGTTTGAATGACCGTATGTGCTGACGTGTGCATACGGCTGAGATGACTCGTACACACTAGTGAGGCACACTCAGCTTTATGATATACGTAGACTATATCGCACCTAGTACCGATTATGAGGTACATAGTTGATAGTGTACAACGTTTTATGTTTCGTTAGTGATTAGTATTTACATTTTTTTTTTTTTTTTAGAATGTGTATAAGAGACAGCGTCCGTACCCCTCCCCGCACCGGGAAGCGGCATCAAACCCGTAGGCCGTGCCGATACGGGTGCCCGCCGCCCGGTCGGACTCGGCGTAGCGGACGGCCGCCAGCATCTTCACCTGATGGGTGCGACCGGATCGGGCAAGTCCACGCTGATCGCCAACCTCGTACTGGACGACGTACGGCAGCACCGCGGCGCCATCGTGATCGACCCCAAGGGCGACCTCGTCAACGATCTACTGGACCGCCTCCCCGACACCTGCGCCGAGCGCCTCGTCCTCATCGACCCCGACGACCCGCACACCCCGCCCTGCCTCAACGTGCTGGAGGGCGCCGACATCGACGTCGTCGTCGACAACATCACCGGCATCTTCCGCCGGATCTTCACCGCGTTCTGGGGCCCCCGAACGGACGACCTGATGCGCGCCGCGTGCCTGACCCTCCTCAAGCACTCCCGCCGTACCGGGCAGCTGGTCACCCTCGCCGACGTCCCCCGCCTCCTCGGCGAGCCCGCCTACCGGCTGCGGATCATCCCCACGCTCAAGGACCCGGTGCTGCGCGGCTTCTGGCACTGGTACGAGTCCCTGTCCGAGCCCTCCCGGGCCGCCGTGGTCGGACCGATCATGAACAAGCTCCGCGCCTTCCTGCTCCGCGACTTCGCCCGCCGCGCCATCTCCTCCGGCCACTCCACCTTCGACCTGGCCGACGTTCTGGACGGCGGCGTCCTCCTGGCCCGACTGCCCAAAGGCGCCCTGGGCGAGGAGACCGCCCGGCTGCTCGGCTCGTTCCTGGTCGCCGGCGTCTGGCAGGCCGCCGCGGCCCGCACCCGTACCCCCGAAACGCAGCGCATCGACGCCACCCTCAACGTCGACGAAGCGCACAACTTCCTCACCCTCCCCTACCCGCTGGAGGACATGCTCGCCGAGGCCCGCGGCTACCGCCTCGCGATGCTCCTGGCCCACCAGCACCTGGCCCAACTACCGCGCGACCTGCGCGAGGGCATCTCCGCGAACGCACGAAACAAGATCTTCTTCAACACCTCCCCCGAAGACGCCACCGCCCTCGAACGCCACGTCGCCCCCACCCCCGTCTCTACAAACAACACCAAGCCGCCGAAGCAGACGACGGTGAAGAGCTCGCTGACAGCCGACAACGACGTAGCCGACGAGTTGTGTGCCGCCGCCCTCCCGTGCCTTGTGCGTGGTCACGACGGCCTGCGCGACGCCCGGGTGCGCGCAGAGCGCGGCCTCGACCTCGCCGGGCTCGATACGGAAGCCGCGCACCTTCATCTGCGAGTCATCACGGCCCGCGAACTCCAGCACCCCCGCGTCCGTCCACCGCGCCAGGTCACCCGTCCGATACATCCGCGCACCCGGCTCACCGAACGGATCGGCCACAAACCGCTCCGCCGTCAGCCCACCACGGCCCGCATACCCACGGCCGATCTCCCCACCGACATACAACTCCCCCACCACACCGGCAGGAACGGGCACCAACCCCGGCCCCAGCACGTACGCCCGCATGTTCTCCAACGGCGCACCCACCGGCACACTCCCGGCAGCCGGACCCTCACGCCCGGCCTCCAGGGGGAAGACGGAAGCATAGAAACTCTCGCTCTGCCCATACGCGTTGACCACCCGCACACCCGGAATGGCCTCCCGCACCTTCTCCACCAGCGTCGAGGACAACGCCTCACCCGCGAACACCACCGCATCCACGGCGACCTTCCCCGACACCTGATCCAGCAGCTCCGCGAACACCGACGGCACCGTGCTGATCACACCACCGGACCAGCCACCCCGCTCACCCACCACCAGCACATCGCGGACGATCTCCACACACCCGCCCACGCCCAGCGTCGTGAACACCTCGAACACCGACACATCGAAATTGACGGACGTCCCCGCCAACATCCGCGTCGAACCGTCCACACCCACCGAAGCCGCCAGCCCCTGCACACCGTTGACGACACCCCGGTGCGTGATCACCACACCCTTGGGCACACCCGTCGAACCGGACGTGTACATCACATACGCCGCCTGCGACGGCAACACGGGCGCAAGCCCGCCCGTACGCTCACCCGCGGCCTCCACCTCGGCGACGTACGCCACCGGGGCACCGGAGCCGGGCAGGATCCCCGCCGTCTCCTCATCGGTCAGCACCAGCACGGGCGCCGCGTCCTCAAGGATGTAGTCGAGCCGCGCACTGGGATACCGCGGATCCACCGGCAGATACGCCCCACCGGCCTTCCAGATCCCCAGCATCGCCACCACCAGATCCACCGACCGCGGCAACGCCAGACCCACCACCGACTCCGCACCCACACCACGCCCGGCCAGACCCGCGGCCACCCGCTCCGCACGCGCATCCAACTCCCCGTACGACAACGCCTCATCACCACACACCACCGCCACCGCACCCGGCGACGACACCGCCCAACGCTCCACCAACCCCGCAACCGACACCTCCGGCCGCACCGCCACACCACCCGCCAGCTCCACCAGCACCCGCTCCCGCTCCCCCGCATCCAGCAGGTCGACAGGGTGGGTGCGGCGTTGATGTGGTCGTTGTGTGCGTGGGTGCACAGGATGGCGCGGAGGGTGCGGCCGGCGATGGCGGTGGTGATGGCGTCGGCGTCGTGGGCCGGGTCGATGACCACGACTTCCCGGTCGTCACCGAGCAGCCACACGTTGTTGTCCACCTCCCAGCTGCCGCCGTCCAGCTCGAACACCCCGGAGGTCACCACCTGCTCGATACGCGGCCCGCTCCCGGCACCCGCGGCGTGTGCGCTGGTCACAGGACCACCACCGAACGCAGGACCTCGCCCGCTTCCATCCGCCCGAACGCCTTCTCCAACTCCACATCCCCCAAGCCGATCGTCTCCGTCACGAACGCGTCCAGATCCAGCCGCCCCTGCCGGTACAGATCGATCAGCATCGGGAAATCCCGCGAGGGCAGACAGTCCCCGTACCAGGAGGACTTCAACGACCCGCCCCGGCCGAACACATCCAGCAGCGGGAGTTCCAGGGTCATCTCCGGGGTGGGCACTCCGACCAGGACGACCGTGCCGGCCAGGTCCCGGGCGTAGAACGCCTGCCGGTAGGTCTCCGGACGCCCCACCGCCTCGATCACCACATCCGCACCGAACCCCCCGGTCAGCTCCCGCACCCCCTCCACCGGGTCCTGCGCGCTGGAATCGATGGTGTGGGTCGCCCCCATCGACCGGGCCGCCTGAAGCTTCCGGGCGTCGATGTCCACCGCGATGACCTTCGCGGCCCCCGCCAGCCGGGCCCCGGCGATCGCGGCGTCGCCGACACCGCCGCAGCCGATCACCGCGACCGAGTCACCCCGCCCGACCTGCCCGGTGTTGATCGCCGCACCGATCCCGGCCATCACCCCGCACCCCAGCAGCCCCGCGGCCGCAGGCGCCGCCAGCGGATCCACCTTCGTACACTGCCCCGCCGCGACCAGGGTCTTCTCCGCGAACGCCCCGATCCCCAACGCCGGCGAGAGCACCGTCCCATCGGTGAGCGTCATCGGCTGGGAGGCGTTGTGGGTGTCGAAGCAGTACCAGGGACGTCCCCGGGCACACGCACGGCACCGGCCGCACACCGCACGCCAGTTGAGGACCACGAAGTCCCCGGCCTCGACCTCGGTGACGCCCTCACCCACGGACTCCACCACCCCCGCGGCCTCATGCCCCAGCAGGAACGGGAACTCGTCATTGATCCCGCCCTGCTTGTAATGCAGATCCGTGTGACACACCCCGCACGCCTGGACGGCCACCACCGCCTCACCCGGCCCCGGATCCGGCACCACCACCGTCTCCACCCGCACCGGCTCATCCCGACCCGGAGCCACCAACCCACGAACACGCTGCACCATGATGTTGGTGATCGCTGGTGTGAATGGCTAGAGGGGTGACTGACCGTTGTGTGTTTGCAACTGTACTGCGCGCAGCGGGGGCCACTCCGCGGGACTCGTCGGCGGCGTCAGCTGTGTATGAGAGACAGGGCGAGGGCGTTCACGGGGTTGCCGGTGTTCTTGCTGACCAGTTCGGCTACCGTGTCGCGGTCTTCCAGCGGGGCGATGCCGACGAGGTTGGCGAAGGCTGCGGTGGTGCCGAGGACGTCGGCGATCTTCTGAAAGGCGATCAGTTCGCGGAGTTGGGGGGCCCAGCCCAGTTCTCCGACTTCCTGTCGCCGGGCGATCTGCCGGGCCACGCGTACGGCGGTGCGGTTGATCTTCAGGGAGGCGGCGAGGTCGTAGTCGGATCCCACTTGGATCTGTACGGAGAAGCGGCTGGAGAGGGCCTCGGTCAGTACGGCACCGTGTACGCCCGGGTTGTGACCGGCGATGACGTAGAAGCCGTCGGCAGCCGTGATGGTTTCGCCCTTGTGGGCTTTGACCTGGATCTGGCGACGGCCGTCCATGGCCGGATACAGCGCTGCCAGCACCTTCGGGGAGATCAGCGTCGCATCGTCCAGCAGGAGGGCGCGGCCCTGTTGCATGGCTTCGACCAGGGGCCCGTAGACGAACTCGTAACCGCCGTCGGCGCGTTGGGTGTACTCCCCGATGAGGTCGCCGACCTCGGTGTCACCGTCACCGGCAACCGTGATCAGGTCGGGGAAGGCTGCCTCGATCAGGGAGGTCTTGCCCGTTCCCGGCGGCCCGTACAGCAGCACCGGCACCCCCGCCTCGCGCAGCCGCCGCAACGCCTCCGTGTCCGGCAACTCCGCCAGCGCTCTGGGGTGGTACTGCTGCCCGTTCGGGCGGGTCACCGGGGCGGGCCGTGCTCCGGACGACGTGCTCGTCGTGGGACCGGCCGGTTTCGGGCTGCGCCGTGGCGCGGGCGGGCCCGGGGTACTGGGGGCGCTGGGGTTGGGCACCGTGACGACGGCGCACTGCGCGGCTGCTGCGGTGGTGGCTGTCGCCCGGTAGGTGCGGGGGGACTGCGTTACGCGTTCCGCTTCCCCGCGTGCCACCAGGGTCTCGCACGCGTTCCCCACCGCTCCGCCGGAATGCCCGAGTCGTTTGGCGATTTCGGTGACGCTGAAACAATCGGATGCTGCGGCGGCCAGAACCTGTCGCTTATACACTTCTGACGCTGCCGACGAAGGCATCGGTGGTAGGGTCGGTAGTTGCAGGACCATGTAAAAAACAAAACGACTACCTCCCCTACAAGTACACAGCCGGTGTGGTGGGCGGCGTGGAGGGCGAGTTCGACGTAGGCGGTGCCGGGGAGGATGACGGTGTCGAGTACGGCGTGGTCGGCGAGCCAGGGGTGGGTGTCGAGGGCGAGCCGTCCGGTGAAGAGGTGGCCGCCGTCGGGTAGTTCGGCGGAGGCGCCGAGAAGCGGGTGCCCGGCGTCGTCCAGCCCGGCGGTGCCGACGTTGGAGGCTGCGGGCGCGGCAAGCCAGTAGGGCTGGTGCTGGAAGGGGTAGGTGGGGAGTTCTACGGGACGGGTGGGCTGGTGGGGGTAGAGCGCAGCCCAGTTGGGGGTGGTGTCGTGGGTCGTCGTCCAGGTGGTGGTGAGTGCGGTGAGGAATTGGGTGGGGCTGTGGTGGTCGCGGCGGAGGGTGCCGGTGATGGTGGCCTGGGTGTCCAGTTCTTCGAGCGCGTCTTGGATGGCGGTGGTGAGGACTGGGTGTGGGCTGGTTTCGATGAAGACTTGGTGGCCGTCGGCATTCAGTGCGGTGAGGGTGTCGTGGAAGCGGACGGTGCTGCGGAGGTTGGTGTACCAGTAGTCGGCGTTCAACCGGTCGGTCTGGTGAAGGGCTCCGGTGACGGTGGAGTAGAACGGCACCGTGCTGGTGGTGGGGGTGAGGTCGGCGAGTTCGGTGAGGATGTGTTCGCGGATGGGTTCGACGTGGGGGGAGTGGGAGGCGTAGTCGACGGGGATGGTGCGGGCGCGTATGCCGTCGGTGCGGCAGGTGGTGACGTACTCCTCCACGGCCGCCGTCTCTCCGGCGATGACCGTCGAACTCGGGCCGTTGTGGGCGGCGATGGTGATTCGCTCGCCGAAGGCGGTGAGGTCGACGCCGGTTGCGGGCAGCGGGATGGAGGCCATGGTTCCCGTACCGGCCAGGGCGACCAGCGCGCGGGAGCGCAGGGCGACTGTCTTGGCGGCGTCGTTGAGGGTGAGGGCTCCGGCGATGTGGGCTGCGGCGATCTCGCCTTGGGAGTGGCCGATGACCGCGTCGGGCTGGATGCCGTGGTGTTGCCAGAGGCGGGCGAGGGAGACCATCACCGCGAAGAGGACGGGCTGGATGACTTCGACTCGTTCCAGGGTCTCCGCGTGCTCCTCCGGATGGGTCAGTACGTCGATGAGTGACCAGTCGGTGTGCGGGGCGAGGGCGTCGGCGCAGGCGTGCAGGTGCTGGGCGAACACCTGGGAACTCGTGAGGAGTTCGCGTGCCATGCCTGGCCATTGCGAGCCCTGGCCGGGGAAGACGAACACCGTCTTGCCCGTTCGGCGAAGGCGTTGCCGGCCATGCCGGCGGTGAGGGTGGTGCCGTCGGCGGGGTCGATGAGGAGGAAGGAGCCGGTGCGGCGGGAGTCGGCGTAGGGGTCGATGGGCAGTGCTTCGGCGGTGCGCAGGACGACGCGTCCGATGTCGTTGGCGAGGAGTTCGCCGGGGACGGGGTGCTGGGAGAGGTCGTCGAGGGTGAGGCGGGAGGGGATGTCCTTGACGATGGCTTTGACGGTGCGGGTGGCGTGTTTGAGCAGGACGCGGTCGCCGGGTTTCAGGGGGCGGTCGGCGACGTGGCAGACGGTGGCGGTGAGGTCCTGGCTGGGGCGTACGGCGGCCTGTGCGGGGGCGATGAGGTCGCCGCGGGAGATGTCGAGGTCGTCGGTGAGGCGGAGGGTGACCGACTGGGGTGCCCAGGCGGAGTCGACGGACTGGCCGAGTGCGTCGATGGCCTCGATGGTGCTGGTGCGGCCGGAGGGCAGGACGGTGACGCGGTCGCCGGTGTGGAAGACGCCGGAGGCGATCTGGCCGGCGTAGCCGCGGTAGTCGGGCAGTTCGGGGGTCTGGGGCCGGATGACGTACTGCACGGGGAAGCGTGCGGGGTCGCCGGAGGGGTCGTGGGAGACCGGGACGGTCTCCAGGTGTTCCAGGACGGTGGGTCCGCCGTACCAGTCCATGAGGGGGGAGGCGGTCACGACGTTGTCGCCTTGGAGGGCGGAGATGGGGATGGCGGTGATTTCGGGGACGCCGAGGGTGGCGGCGTAGCGGGTGAACTCGTCGGCGATGGTGGCGAAGACGGTCTCCTGGTAGCCGGCGAGGTCCATTTTGTTGACGGCGAGGACGACGTGGGGGACGCGGAGGAGGGCGGCGACGGCGGCGTGGCGGCGGGTCTGTTCGACGACGCCGTTGCGGGCGTCGACGAGGACGACGGCGAGTTCGGCGGTGGAGGCGCCGGTGACCATGTTGCGGGTGTACTGCACGTGGCCGGGGGTGTCGGCGAGGATGAAGCGGCGCCGGGGGGTGGCGAAGTAGCGGTAGGCGACGTCGATGGTGATGCCCTGTTCGCGTTCGGCGCGGAGGCCGTCGGTGAGCAGGGCGAGGTCGGGCGCGTCCTGGCCGCGGTCGTGGGAGGCGCGTTCGACGGCTTCGAGCTGGTCGCTGAGGACCGACTTGGAGTCGTGCAGCAGCCTGCCCACGAGCGTGGACTTCCCGTCGTCCACACTCCCGGCCGTGGCGAAACGCAGCAGCGAAGTCGCGGCCGTCCAACTCACCACCAGCACCCACCACACCGCCCTCCACCTCACCACCACCACAAACCAACCCCTCGCCACCATCACCAACCTCACCACCCGCACCATCACCCCCCAACAACTCCAGCAGGCCACCTCGCACCGGAACGCGTTGTTCCAGCTGGCGTGGGAGCCGTACGCGCTCCCGCAGACCGGCGCCTCTGACACCTCGGGGTGGATGGTGCTGGGAGAGGACGGCCACGGCTTCGCACACCGTACGGACATCAATTCCGTGACAGACGCCCCGGAAGTGCTGCTCCTGCCCTGCCTCAACGAGCCGGATGACGCCCCGCACGAGGCCGCACACGCCGTAACCGAACACGTCCTGCGCACAGTGCAGGACTACCTCACGGCGGAACAGCTTGCCGACACCCGCCTGGTGATCCTCACCCAGGGCGCGGTCGCCACCAGGCCCGAAGAGGACGTACGAGACCTCGCGGCAGCCGCCGTATGGGGCCTGATCCGCACCGCCCAGAACGAGAACCCCGACCGACTGCTGCTCATCGACACAGACGGCACGGACGCCTCATGGCACGCGCTCCGCTCGGCTGTTGGTACCGGCGAGAACCAACTCGCCCTGCGGGACGGCGCAGCCCACACCCCCCGCCTCGTCCGCCCGGCTCACGAAAGCGGCGAAACCCCGGCCCTGAACCCGGACGGCACCGTAGGCGAAACCCCGGCCCTGGACCCGGACGGCACCGTACTGGTCACCGGAGCCACCGGCACCCTCGGCACCCACCTCACCCGCCACCTCGTACGGGTACACGGCGCCCGCCACCTCCTGCTGGCCAGCCGCAGCGGACCCAACGCACCCGGCGCCACCGAACTACACGCCGAACTGGAGGCGTTGGGCGCCCACGTCACGATCACCGCCTGCGACACCGCCGACCGCGACGCCCTCGCCCAGGTACTCGACGCGATCCCGGACGAGCACCCCCTCACCGCCGTCTTCCACACCGCCGGCGTCCTCGACGACACCACCCTCACCAGCCTCACCCCCGAACGCCTCCACCCCGTCCTGCGTCCGAAGGTCGACGCCGCCTGGCACCTCCACACCCTCACCCAGGACAAGAACCTCACCGCCTTCGTCCTCTACTCCTCCATCGCAGGCACCCTCGGCAACCCCGGACAAGCCAACTACGCCGCCGCCAACACCTTGGCCCGGCGCGTACGGGGGCCCGGCGCGTACGCGGGCCTGGCGCGTACGGGGGCGGGTGGCGTACGAGTGCGGGAGTGCGTACGGCTCAGGCGAAGGGGTCGCCCATTCCCACCGGGCACACCAGCCAGGTGAAGGCGCCCAGGCCGGCCGGGTCGGTCAGTTCGGCGGCCTCGCCCGCCGTGCGCAGTGCGCGTACGTACGCCGCAGCGTCCGTGGACGCCCAGGACAGCGGAGGGCGGCCGCCGTGCACGCCGAGGGCGTGCAGCGCCGCACGCTGGGTGTGCGGCGTGCCGCCGCGCCCCGCGTGCGCGCCGGCGGCGGCGCACGCGTCCAGCGCGACGTGCGCGGTGAGGTCGCGGGTGCCGTCGGGGACGGCGCGTACCTCGCGTCCGTCGAGGTAGCCGGTAAGGGTGCCGAAGGACGGCCGGGCGTCGCGCGTGTGCGCGTAGTCGACGGCGACGGCGAGGCCGCGCGCCAGCGTGCCCGCTGCCGCCGCCCACGCGGCGTCCCGAGGGCGGCCGATCTCCGCGCGCAGTCCGGGTTCGGGGTCCAGCGGCCACCAGCGCTCCAGCCACTCGGCGTCCGCGCCGTCGACGGGCGGTCCGAGCCGTTCGCGGCCGGCGGGGTCCACGAGGACGTAGCGGGGGACGCCCGCGTCGTCCACCTCGGCGACGTCGAGCGGCACGTTGTCGAGCCACTCGTTGGCGAACACCAGGCCGGTCACCGAGCCGGCCGCTGGCAGCGCGTCCCGCCACTCGACGCGGGCGTCGAGCGCGGGCGGCCGGGGGGCGCGCTCGACCGCGTACGGGCGCAGACGGCGCGCGAGGGGTTCGTCCACCGCGTCGAGCACCCCCGTGTGCAACTCACCGCGGCCCGCGCCCACGTCCAGCAGCGCCAGTTCGGCGGGCCGGCCGAGCGCGGCGTCCACGCGGGCCGCCAGCCGGGCGACGGCCTGCGCGAACAGCTGTGAGGCGTGCACGGACGTACGGAAGTGGGCCCCGGGCTCCTCGCGTACGAAGAAGCCGCGCGGCCCGTAGAGCGCCCGCTCCATCGCCGTACGCCAGCGGACGGGCTCACTCCCCCCGGCGTCCCCGCCCTGTCCCTTATACACCGCTGACTGTGCCGACGAACGGCTGAGGTGTGGTCCTCGCTGTCGTCGGAGCATTAAACAATAAATAAGTAAAGCGGTCTTTCGCGTCCGGGGTGGGGGCGCTGCTTGCCGGCGCGGCCGGTGCGGTGGGCGCGGCCTGTGCGCCGGGGGCGGCGGAGGCCGTGGGGACGACGGCCACGGCCAGGGTGAGAGCGGGGACGGCGACAACGGTGGCGGCGCGGCGCGTTCGCCGCCACGCCTGTGCCGTCCTGTGGGATCTTGCGCCGGCTCTTGCCCCGAAGTCTGCGCGCATCACGCACCAACCTTCCGCGGATCGTGCGGAGTCGGTGCGCTCCGCCCCCTGAGTCGCCCGGCCCGTACGGGAGATACGCACCGGATGCGACAACGATGTCACGGGGGCGATTCTTCAGCCCGCGCATGCCCGCGGCAACCCCTTGCCGGTGGCGTTCCGGCCAACCTCGGGTGTCCGTACGGCGTCCGCGTGGCTGGACGACCGCTGTCCGTCAGCGGGCCGACAGCCCCGTGGCACGGTGCGCCTTTCGCCGTGGCGGAGGGCCGTCCTCAATCGCCGGACCGGCTGGATTGGGCTCATGACGGTGACGCGCTGACGGCAGTCGCAGCGGCGGTAACCCAACAGCCGTGCACACGGGCTGGAACGAACCCGTTGCAGCGACACTTCGACCGCAGTCGCGCGACAGCCAGAACGTAGTAGCGGCGCACAACTGCCAGTACCGCCGCAGGCAAGGTCGAACACCCGCCAAATCAAGCCCGTCCGGCGATTGAGGACGAACCCCGGCCCACCACCGGGCCGCACCCGGTGGCAGCGACGTCGTCAGCTGCGGCGGCGCATCCGGCGCAGGCGCGAGAACACGACGCCGACGGCCACCACCGCGGCCACCGCCGCCGCGGCGCGCTTGAGCACCGGGGTGCCGGCGGTGCGCAGCAGGTCGATCGGCTCGGCCGCGGCGGGGGGCGGGGCGGAAGCGGACCCCGGATCGGAACCGGAACCAGAACCGGAAGCAGCGCCGGAACCGGAAGCGGTGTCGGAGTCCGTACCCGAATCCGTACGGGACGCTTCCCCGGACTTCCCCGCCTCCCCCGGTTCCCCCGCTGTCGCTTCTACACTGCTGACGATGCCGCTGAAGGCCTCTGTGTAGATCCTGATGGTCGCCGTACACTTACTTACTGAGAGCTCCACGTAGCCCTGACACACCGTCCTCAGCCCGGGGGGTCCGCGGGGCCTGGGGCTCAGGCGGGGCCGCGCGCCGAGGAGACCGGGCTGGACTTCGCCCGCGCCTGGGTGGAGTTCCCCGACCCGGCCGACCCCGAACAGGTCTTCCGCTGCGACCTGACCTGGCTGACCTCCAAGTGGAACTGCATCTTCGGACGCGGCTGCCAGGGCATCCAGGAAGGCCGCGACACGGATGGCTGCTGCACGCTGGGCGCGCACTTCTCCGACGAGGACGACGAACGCCGCGTCGCCGAACACGCGGCCCGGCTGACGCCGGAGACCTGGCAGTTCCACGACGTCGGCACCAAGTCCGGCTGGACCCAGCTCGACGACGACGGCGAACGCCAGACCCGCCGCTGGAAGGGCGCCTGCATCTTCCACAACCGCCCCGGCTTCCCCGGCGGCACGGGCTGCGCCCTCCACACCCTCGCCCTGCGCGAAGGGCGCGAGCCCCTGGAGACCAAGCCCGACGTCTGCTGGCAGCTGCCGATCCGGCGCACCTTCGAGTGGGTGGAACTGCCGGACGGCGAGCAGCTGCTCTACGTCTCCATCGGCGAGTACGACCGCCGCGGCTGGGGCTCCGGCGGCCACGACCTGCACTGGTGGTGCACGTCTGCGCCGTCGGCACACGGCGCGGGCAAGGCGGTGTACGAGTCATACCGCCCGGAACTCATCGAACTGATGGGCCCCGCGGGCTACGAGCGCCTCGCCGAACTGTGCGCGGAGCGCCTCTCCTCCCAACTGCCGCTGCTGGCGCCGCATCCTGCGGATCCTGTGTAGCCGTACGTTGCGGCTGCGGCCGCCGCGGATTCCGCCGGACCCGGCGTGTCGTGGCCGATCGCCGTCGCGGCGGGAGGGGCGTGGCGGTTCCCCGCCGCGCCCCCCCTGACCGCCGTCGCGCACAGGCGCCACAGGCCGTCGCGAATTCCGCCGGACCCGCGGCGTCGTGGCTGGCCGCCGTCGCGGCGGGAGGGGGGCGGTTGGCCGTCGTGCGCGGCGGGCGCCAGGGCGGGGGGACCGGGCCGTGGGCCGGGGGGCCGGCCCTAAACACCTACGGCGGTCCCGGCGGAGCGCTTAGGTGTATGCCCAGGCGGTGTGGGGAGCAGCTAAACAGAACATAACTAGTCTTCTGAGTCGGGAATTCTGTTCAGATAGCTGGCGAGGCGTTCGAGGATCTCGTCTGCGGTCTTGGTCCACACGTAGGGCTTGGGGTCGGTGTTCCATGCGGTGATCCAGGCACGGATGTCTTTCTCCAGGGCGTGGACGGTCTTGTGGACGCCGCGCCGTATCTGTTTGTTCGTCAGCTCGGCGAACCAGCGCTCCACCAGGTTCAGCCAGGACGACCCGGTGGGCGTGAAATGCAGGTGGAAGCGGGGATGGGCCAGCAGCCAGGTCTTGATCGCCGGTGTCTTGTGGGTGGCGTAGTTATCCAGCACCAGGTGCACCTCAAGCCCCGCGGGGATCTCCTTTTCCAGCTTGATCAGGAACTTCCTGAACTCCTCGGCCCGGTGCCGGCGGTGGAGAGAACCGATCACCTTGCCGGTGGCCACCTCCAGCGCGGCGAACAGGGTGGTCGTGCCCGCGCGCACATAGTCGTGGGTGACCCGCTGCGGGACACCCGGCATCATCGGCAACACCGGCTGGGAGCGATCCAGGGCCTGGATCTGCGACTTCTCATCCACGCAGAACACCAACGCCCGCTCGGGCGGGTCCAGATACAGGCCGACCACGTCGTGCACCTTGTCGATGAAGTACGGGTCCGTCGACAGCTTGAAGGACTCCGTGCGGTGCGGCTGGAGGCCGAAGGCGCGCCAGATCCGCGAGACGGCCGACTGTGACAGGCCCATCTCGCGCGCCATCGCCCGCGTCGACCAGTGCGTAGCGTTCTTCGGCGTGCTCTCCAGTGTCCGCTGAACCACTGCGGCGACCTGCTCGTCCGTGACCGTCCGGGGACCACCCGGGCGCGGCATGTCACCCAGCCCGGCGATCCGGTGCTCGACAAACCGCGCCCGCCACCGGCCCACCGCATGCGGTGTCGCACCCAACCGCGCCGCAACATCCTTGTTCGTCGCGCCGGTAGCGCACTCCAGGACGATCCGGCACCGCAGAGCCCATGCCTGCGGCGTGGAACGGCGCCGCACCCACCCCTCCAGTGCCGCCCGCTCCTCCTCCGACAGAATCAACTCGGCCTTCGGCCGCCCAATACGCGCCACCAGGCAACCCTACACATCTGAACCGTCCAACTCACCACCAGCACCCACCACACCGCCCTCCACCTCACCACCACCACAAACCAACCCCTCGCCACCATCACCAACCTCACCACCCGCACCATCACCCCCCAACAACTCCAGCAGGCCACCGAGAACGCCGTCCCCGCGCACGTCCTCCGTTGGACGCCGCTCACGAGTCCGGCGCACGCGCCTCATCTCGCGCCGTGGGCGCTGCTGGACACCGAGTTGGGCGGCGGGACGGCGGGCGGCTGGTACGGGGAGGAGCCGGGGGCCGAGCGCACGTACGCCGACCTGGACGCGCTCCGCGAGGACGTCGCCGCGCAGGAGCAGGGGCAGGCACCGGCGACCGTGCTCGTCCGCTGCTCCGCCGCCGAAGCAGATGCCGCGATGCCGGTCCCCTCGGCCGTCCACGGCACGGCAGAACGCGCCCTGACCCTGGTGCAGGAGTGGCTGGCGCACGAGGAGTTCGCCGACTCGCGGCTGGTGGTGGTGACGCGCGGTGCGGTGGCCACATCGGACGAGGGAGACGTACGGGACCTGGCAGGCGCCGCCGTATGGGGCCTGGTCCGCAGCGCGCAGAACGAGCACCCGGACCGGCTGCTCCTGGTGGACCTCGACGACCAGTCGGCTTCGTGGGACGCCCTGTCCACCGCGCTGGCCGCCGCCACCGACGCCGGGGAGACTCAACTCGCCCTGCGTGACGGCTCCCCCTACACGCCGCGTCTGACGCGCGTATCCGCCGACGAGCGGGGCGAGGCCCCGGCTCTGGACCCGGACGGCACCGTACTGGTCACCGGAGCCACCGGCACCCTCGGCAGCCTGCTTGCCCGCCATCTCGTACGGGAGTACGGCGCCCGCCACCTGCTGCTGACCAGCCGCAGCGGACCCAACGCACCCGGAGCCACCGAACTACACGCCGAACTGCAGGCGTTGGGCGCCAGCGTCACGATCACCGCATGTGACACGGCAGACCGGGACGCGTTGGCCAGCCTCCTGGACACGGTCCCGGACGCACACCCCCTCACCGCCGTCTTCCACACCGCCGGCGTCCTCGACGACACCACCCTCACCAACCTCACCCCCGAACTGTATTGACCCGCAGGGTTGTTGACGCGGGTGATGGGCGGGTGTCCGTCGAGTGCGGTGTGGCAGCGGTGGTGGTTGTAGGTGTGGAGGAAGTTTGCCAGGGCTGCGGTTCGCTCGGTGTTCGAGGTGTAGGGCCGCGGGTAGGCCCATTCGTCGAGGAGGGTGCGGTTGAAGCGTTCGACCTTGCCGTTTGTCTGGGGACGGTAGGGCCGGATCTTCTTGTGGGTGATGCCGGCCGCGGTGAGGGTCTGGGTGAACAGCTTGGATTTGTAGCAGGCGCCGTTGTCGGTCAGTACGCGTTCGACGGTGATGCCGTGAGCGGTGAAGAAGGCGTTCGCGCGCTGCCAGAAGGCGATGGCAGTGTGCTGTCGTTCGTCGGGCAGGACTTCGCTGTAGGCCAGGCGGGAGTGGTCGTCGACGGCGGAGTGGATGTAGCTGTAGCCGATCACCGGGGTGGAGCTCTTGCGCTTGGTGGTGGTGGCCTGGCGGTTGCGGTCACCGGCCGTGCGGCCGAGGGTTCGCCAGCCGCCGCCGTCGGGGATGTTGCCGAGCTTCTTGATGTCGATGTGGATCAGCTCTCCTGGCCTGGCCCGTTCGTAGCGGCGGATCGGTTCGCCGGTGGGCCGGTCGAGCCAGGCCAGTCGGTTCAGGCCGTGCCGGAGAAGGATGCGGTGCACGGTCGAGGCGGGAAGGCCCAGGATCGGGCCGATGCGTGCCGGACCGAGTTTGCGTTCGGTCCGCAGCCGGCAGACACGGCTTTCGATGGCGGCCGACGTCCGGTGCGGGGTCGTGCGGGGCCGGCTGGAACGGTCAGCGAGGCCGGCATCGCCCTCGGAATGCCAGCGACGGACCCACTTGTGGGCCGTGGGCCGGGATATGCCCATTTCCGCAGCGACATGCGCGACCGGGCGACCGGACAGGACGCGTTCGACCAGGATCCTCCTGCCGTGAACGGTCAGCCGGGCATTACGGTGGGACACGAAGACCTCCGTGTGCGGTGAAGCCTAGACACCTCCACCACACCGGAGGTCTTCGCCGTGATCAAGACCGGCCCCCGGCACCCCGCAGCCCGTGCCAGATCTTGCGCACCTGCGGTGCCAGCCCCTCCAGCGGGCCGTCGTTGTCGATCACCACGTCTGCCACCGCCCGCCGCTCCTCCCGCGTCCCCTCCGCCCCCCTCCGGCCTCGGGCCTCCGCCTCCGCCACGCCGCGCACCCCTACCAGCCGGCCGCGTTCGGGTCTCGGCACCGCGCCCACCGCCATCCTCCCCACGTAAACCCGCTCGACGCCGACCCCGGCGAGCACGGCGCCAACCCGCACGCACACCGCCGACGCGCCGGGCCGCAGCGGCAAGGTGCTCCTGGAGCTGCCCGCCGCCACCGGACAGGCGCTGCGCGACCTGTCCACGGAGACCGGAACCAGCATGTTCATGCTGTTCCAGGCCGCCACCGCGAGCCTGCTGCACCGGCTCGGGGCGGGCGAGGACATCCCGCTCGGCGCCCCCATCGCGGGCCGTACGGACGACGCGCTCGGCGAACTCGTCGGGTTCTTCGTCAACACCCTCGTCCTGCGCACCGACCTGACCGGCGACCCCACCTTCCGCGAACTCCTCGCCCGCGTACGCGAATCGGCGCTGGCGGCGTTCGAGCACCAGGACCTGCCCTTCGACCAGGTCGTGGAGGCCCTCAACCCGCCCCGCCTGGCCGGCCGCAACCCGCTGTTCCAGGTCATGCTCGGCTACCACTACCGCCCCGACGGCGACCCGGACGTACTCGGCATGGCCACCGAGTGGTTCGACATGGACACCGGAATGGCCAAGTTCGACCTCCACTTCACCTTCGTGGACGAGGCGGGCCGCGACCGTCTGGTGCTGCTCCTGGAGTACGCCGCCGACCTGTGTGACGAGGGTACGGCGGAGCGGTTTGCGGGGTGGCTGGTGCGGTTGTTGGAGGGGGCTGTTGCGGATCCGGATTGTGCGGTGCGGGATGTGGAGGTGCTGGCGGATTCCGAGCGGCGTGTGGTGGTGGGGGAGTGGAATGCCACCGGGCGTGTTGTTGAGGCGGTGACGTTGCCGGAGTTGTTCAACTAGTAGTCAGGACACAGCGGGCGGCACCTCTTCGTGGGGGGGAAGAGAGAGAGTTGTATAAGAGACAGGGCCGGGGCCGTGCGCCGCCAGGGCTCCGTACCCGACAATGGGCGGGTGCTGGAGATGACGCGCGAGGAGTTCGAGGAACTGGTGTCCCAGGCCCTTGACCGGATCCCGCCCGAGCTGACGAGGCTCATGGACAACGTGGCGGTGTTCGTCGAGGAGGAGCCGCCGGCCCACGATCCCGACCTGCTGGGCCTCTACGAGGGGACGCCGCTCACCGAGCGCGGGGAGTGGTACGCGGGGGTGCTGCCGGACCGGATCACGATCTACCGCGGTCCGACCCTCCGCATGGTCGCCGCCGAGGGCGGCGACCATGAACTCGTCGTCGAGGAGGTCGAGGTGACGGTCGTACACGAGATCGCCCACCACTTCGGCATGGACGACGAACGGCTGCACGCGCTCGGCTACGGGTGACGCCCGGCGCCGACGACCCGCTGACGGGTGAGGGGCGTCCCGGTTACGGGTGAAGCGGCGCTCGGGGTCCGGGCGGCGCGCGGCACGCGCCCGTACGACCGTCGCCGCGCCTGTGCGCCACGGCGTACGCGCGCCCCTCGCGGTCCGGCGCCAGGGACGGGCGCGTGCCGGACGCGCGCCGGAGGCGTGCCGAGCGCGCGCGTGTCCTCCGGCTGACGGCGGGAGTTGGGTAGGGGGCCCGTATCCCGCCCGCCCCGTCACCGCCCCGTCACCCCGGAGGGCCTGCCGTGCGCTGAAAAAAAAAAAATACAACCATTAGCTGTCCCATCCTCTGTCACGATCAAATCCTTATCTATTTCTGCGTGCGCCTCTTTCTCCTTCGGACCCTCGGTCACCTGCTCGATCCTATCAGTGCCCCCATCATTGTCACACCCTACATTCGCCTTTGTCTATCACCGCCCTACTAGATGAATGAGTCCGATGTCGGTGCTGGTCGCGACCATGGCGAAGGGCGCCCGTTGGTCAGTGTGTGAAGACAAACCTGGACGCCCTTCTGGCGGCACTGTACGTGTTCATCGACGACCACGTGGCTCCTTGTCGCCGGATCGGGCGACCCCCGAAACTGACGGACGCGGAACTGTTGTGCCTGGCGGTGGCGCAAGTCCTCCTCGGCTTCTCCTCGGCCCGGCACTGGCTCCGTTTCGCCCACGCCCGGCTGCCGCACCTCTTCCGGTATCTGCCCCAACAGTCCGGCTACACCAAACGGTTGAACGCGGCGGGACCACTGATCTCCCAGGTCATCGAGGCTCTGGCCCGGCAGGTTCCCACCTGGAGTGACGATCTGCGGCTGATCGACTCCACGCCGGTGCCCTGCGCCGCATCCCGGGAGACGGTCAAGCGCTCCGACCTGGCCGGGTGGGCCGGATACGGCTTCTGCCGCAGCCACTCCCGCTTCTTCTGGGGCCTGCGGCTCTACCTGGTCACCACCGCCGAGGGCATGCCCATCACCTGGTGCCTGGCCAACCCGAAACTCGGCGAGCGCGAGGTCATGACCGCCCTGCTGACCCGCGAGCATCACCTCATGCGCGCGGGACAGGTCATCCTCGCGGACAAGGGCTTCGCCGGCCGGGAGTTCGAGGCGTTCCTCGCCGAGGACCTCGGCGTGCATCTCGTCCGTCCCGACCGCCGGGACGAAACCGCCAGGCATGGCCGTCTCGCCCGCTCCCGGCAGTGGATCGAGGCCGTCTTCGACACCCTCAAAGGCCAGCTCAGTCTGGAAGACCACGGCGGCAGAACCCCCGCCGGAGTCTTCGCCCGCACCGGTCAACGCCTCCTCGCCCTGGCCACGGCCATCTGGCACAACTGGACCACCGGAGCCCGAAGCAAACGATCTCTCATCGCCTACGACCACTAAGAACATCGGACTCATTCATCTAGGTCGGGGGTCAGCGAGCCGATCACGCCGTCGTCCAGAACGCCCGCCGTGTGCACGACGCCCGTCAGCGGACGGTCGGCGGGAATGCCCGCGAGCAGACCCTTCAGCGCGTCACGGTCAGCGGCGTCGCAGGCCGCCAGGGTGACCTCCGCACCCGCCGCACGCAGCTCCTGCGCCAACTCGGCCGCACCCGGCGTCTGTTCGCCGCGCCGGGAGGCGAGTACGAGGTGCCGCATGCCGCGTTCGGTGACCAGGTGGCGGGCCACCAGCGCGCCCAGACCCCCGGTGCCGCCGGTGACGAGCACCGTGCCCGCCGGGTCGAGCGGCGCCGGAACGGTCAGCACGACCTTGCCCACGTGCCGCGCCTGCGACAGGAAGCGGAACGCCTCCGGGGCGCGCCGTACGTCCCAGGTGGCGACGGGGAGGGGGCGGAGGACGCCCGCTTCGAAGAGGGCGACGAGTTCGCCGAGCATCTCGCCGATGCGGTCGTGTCCGGCCTCCCACAGGTCGAAGGCGCGGTAGGCGACGCCTTCGTGGTCGGCGGCGACCTTCTCCGGCTCCCGGACATCGGTCTTGCCCATCTCCAGGAACCGGCCACCACGCGGCAGCAGCCGCAACGACGCGTCCACGAACTCCCGCGCCAGCGAATCCAGCACGACATCCACACCACGGCCACCCGTAGCCGCCAGGAACCGCTCCTCGAACTCCAGATCACGCGACGACGCGATATGCGCCTCGTCCAGACCCGACGCCCGGAGGGTGTCCCACTTCCCCGGACTCGCCGTACCGAACACCTCCGCACCCAGATGACGGGCCAACTGCACGGCAGCCATGCCCACACCACCGGCAGCCGCATGCACCAGCACCGACTCCTCCCGACGCACACCACCCAGATCCACCAGCGCGTAATACGCCGTCAGGAACACGATGGGAGCCAGAAACGCTGCCGCTGGAAGGCGTACGTGGGCAGCGCAACCGTACGGGCACCCGCGAACAGCACACCCCAGTCCGGCGACAGACCATCCACATGCAGCCGGCCGACACCCGTCAGCAACGCCTCCGCTTCCGGACGGTCCTTCCGCAGCAGCGGCACGAGGGCCGCCTCGGCCGGAGCCGACGCCTGCGCCATCGCCGTCAGCGTGCCGTCCGGGCCGATCTCCACAAACCGCTGCACGCCGCGCTCCGCCAGCGTGGTCACACCGTCCGCGAAGCGCACCGCCTCACGCACATGCCGCACCCAATACTCCGGCGAACACAACTCCTCCGCAGAGGCCAGCCCACCCGTCAGATTCGACACCACAGCAGCGGAAGGAACCCCATAGGACACCGAATCCGCCACCCGACGGAACTCCGCCAGCATCGGCTCCATCAACGGCGAATGAAACGCATGGCTGACAGAGAGACGACTCGTACGGCGACCCTCCGAACGGAAGTACCCCGCGATCTCCTCCACCGCGTCCTCGGCACCGGAAACCACCGTCGAAGAGGGCCCGTTCAGAGCGGCAATCGACACCCGATCGGCACGGCCCTCCAACAGCGGCAGCACCTCACCCTCGGACGCCTCCACAGCCACCATTCCGCCACCGGACGGAAGCGCCTGCATCAACCGCCCACGCGCAGCAACCAAGCGACACGCATCCGCAAGCGACCACACACCCGCCACATACGCCGCCGCCAACTCACCAATGGAATGACCCACCAGGAAGTCCGGACGCACACCCCAAGACTCCACCAGCCGGAACAGGGCGACTTCGAACGCGAACAACGCAGGCTGCGTAAACCCGGTCTCACTCAGCGCGGCGGACAGTGCCTCACCACTGCACAGCACACGCCGCAGACCCGTGCACCGGGCGACAGTCGACTCCTCCAGGAACAGCTGAAGCATCGACGGCACGAAATGCACCGTCGTCACAGCCCGTTCCCGGATCAGCCCGGCCAGATACGCCGGGTCCTTGTGGCCCTCCGGCTTCGCCAGCACCAGACCCGCACCCGTGATCAGCGGCCAGAAGAACTCCCACACACTCACGTCAAAACTGGACGGCGTCTTCTGCAACACACGATCCCCGGCGTCCAGCCCGTAGGTGTCCTGCATCCACAGCAACCGGTTCACAATCCCCCGATGCGGAACCACCACACCCTTCGGAGTCCCCGTCGAACCGGACGTGTAGATCACATACGCCGCACTCAACGGATCGTAAAACACCGGCAGTTCACCCTCCGGCCCCGCCGGAAGCACCCCGTCCAGCACGCACACCGCACCCGCGTCCCGCAGCATCCACTCCCGACGCTCCACCGGATACTCCGGATCCACCGGCACATACGCCGCGCCCGCACGGTGCACCGCCAGCAACGCCACCACCAGCTCCACCGAACGCGACAGCCCAACCCCCACCACACTCTCCGGACCCACACCCGACCCCGCCAGCACCCGAGCCATACGCTCCACCCGCGCATCCAACTCCGCGTACGTCACCACCTGATCCTCGAAGACCACGGCAGTCGCATCCGGCGTACGAGCCACCTGCGCCCGGAACAACTCCGGCAACGTCACCGCCTCAACAACACGCCCGGTGGCATTCCACTCCCCCACCACCACACGCCGCTCGGAATCCGCCAGCACCTCCACATCCCGCACCGCACAATCCGGATCCGCAACAGGTGGCCTGCTGGAGTTGTTGGGGGGTGATGGTGCGGGTGGTGAGGTTGGTGATGGTGGCGAGGGGTTGGTTTGTGGTGGTGGTGAGGTGGAGGGCGGTGTGGTGGGTGCTGGTGGTGAGTTGGACGCGGAGGTGGTGAGTGGGCTGGTTGCTGGTCGGGGTGTGGTGGGTGACGCCGTTCCAGGCGAAGGGGAGGGGGATGTTGGAGTTGGTGGGGTCGAGTTGGTGGTCGGGGTGGAGGAAGAGGGTGTGGAGGGCTGCGTCGAGGAGTGCGGGGTGGAGTGTGTAGTGGGTGGGGTTGGTGTCGTTGGTGAGGCTGATTTCGGCGTAGAGGGTGTCGCCGTGCTGCCAGGCGGTGTGCAGGCCCTGGAAGGCAGGGCCGTAGTCGAGACCGCACCTGCTCAGGCGCTCGTACAGGCCCTCGGTACTGACCGCCTGCGCACCTGCGGGCGGCCACGCCGCCTCGTACGCGGCGGGCTGCGGCTGCGGCTCGCCGGCCGGGCCCAGATTGCCCGTGGCGTGCTGCGTCCAGGCCGCCTCGCGTGCGCCGTCGGCGTTGGCGCGCCGTGAACGGATGGTGACGCCGCAGAATCCGGCGTCGCTGACCGGTCCGGTGACGACCTGAAAGTCCAGGGCGCCCTGTTCGGGCAGTACGAGCGGTGCCTGGAGCGTGAGGTCTTCGATCCGGTCGCAGCCGGTGTGGTGGGCGGCGTGGAGGGCGAGTTCGACGTAGGCGGTGCCGGGGAGGATGACGGTGTCGAGTACGGCGTGGTCGGCGAGCCAGGGGTGGGTGTCGAGGGCGAGCCGTCCGGTGAAGATTCTTGCGTGACGCCCCTCCCTACTGGATCGTAGCCTATCAGGAGGGGGGGGGCGGGAGAGGGGTATAAGGGACAGGCCCAGGACCTGGCGCTGGAACGGGAGTTGCTGGCCGCAGTGCGGGCTGCGCTGCCGGACGACGCGCCCAGCTTCTGGGACATGACGATCCTGGGCTACTGGGCCTGGTCCGGTTTCGACCCGCGCGCCGGAGCGATGCACTCCGCGCAGGGGGCGGGCGGCCTCGGCTATGCGTTTCCCGCGGCGCTCGGTGCGGCGGTGGCGGAGTCGGCGGCGGTCGGGGGGCGTTCGGCTGATGCCGCCGCGCCCCGTCCCGTGCTGGCGGTCTCCGGCGATGGCGGTGCCATGTACTCCCTCGCCGAACTCGCCACCGCACGCCAGCACGCCCTCCCCGTCACCTGGCTCATCGTCGACGACGGCGGCTACGGCATCCTCCGGGAGTACATGAACGAGTCGTTCGGCGCGGCCACCGGCACCGAGCTGGCACGCCCGGACTTCGCGGCCCTCGCCGAGTCGTTCGGCGTCCCCGCGGTCCGCACCCGGCCCGCGCGGTTGTGTGCAGATCTGGCTGCGGCGCTGGCGGAACCGGGCCCGTCGGTCGTGGTGTTGTCGGCTGTGCCGCGTATGTTTGCGTCGACGTGCCGTTGACTTGTGTCGGGCGCTGTATGTGCGCCTGTCGTACGGCCACGCGTACGCACGCCCGCTGTACGGTCACCCGCGCGTGTTCGGCCACGCGCGTGTACGAGCGCGACCGCCGTTCGGGCCTTGCCCCGCGCCGTACGTCCCGCCCGTTCTGCGCGGAGGCGGGAGGCGGTGATTTCGGTGATGACCTTGTCCACGGTGTCGGCGTCGGAGTCGACGGCGCCGGTGCAGGACATGTCGCCGACGGTGCGGTAGCGCACCTGGCGGGTCTCCAGGGTTTCGTCGTCGGTGGGGCCGCCCCAGTCGCCGGGGGCGAGCCACATGCCGGCGCGGTGGAAGACGGGGCGCTGGTGGGCGTAGTAGATGGCGGGGAGTTCGATTTTCTCGCGGGCGATGTACTGCCACACGTCCAGCTCCGTCCAGTTGGACAGCGGGAAGACGCGGACGTGCTCGCCCGGCGAGTGGCGGCCGTTGTAGAGCTGCCAGAGTTCGGGGCGCTGGCGGCGGGGGTTCCAGGCGCCGAATTCGTCGCGGAGGGAGAAGACGCGTTCTTTGGCGCGGGCTTTCTCTTCGTCGCGGCGTCCGCCGCCGAAGACGGCGTCGAAGCGGTTGCCGGTGATGGCGTCCAGCAGGGGGACGGTCTGGAGGGGGTTGCGGGTGCCGTCGGGGCGTTCGCGCAGGCGTCCGTCGTCGATGTAGTCCTGGACGTGGGCGATGTGGAGGCGCAGGCCGTGGGTGGTGACGGTGTGGTCGCGGTGGTGGAGGACTTCGGGGAAGTTGTGGCCGGTGTCCACGTGCAGCAGGGCGAAGGGCAGTGGTGCGGGGGCGAAGGCCTTGAGTGCCAGGTGGAGCATGACGATGGAGTCCTTGCCGCCGGAGTAGAGGATCACCGGGCGTTCGAACTCCCCGGCGACCTCCCGGAAGACGTGCACCGCCTCCGACTCCAGCGCGTCCAGATGCGACAACGCGTACGGGAACGGCACCACAGGAGTCCTGGGCTCCAACGGCGCCAGAGCCGTCAGGATCGCCTCGCGGATCTCCTCCACGTGAGCGGAGTGGGAGGCGTAGTCCACCTCGATACGGCGCGCCCGGATCTCCCGCCGCTCACACGTCACCATGAGCTCATCCAGAGCGTCCGCGTCACCGGAAACGACCACCGCGGACGGCCCGTTGACGGCGGCGACCGAGATACGGCCGTCCCACGCGGCGATCAGCCCATCCACATCCGCACGCGGCTGCGCGACCGACACCATCCCGCCACGACCCGCCAGCGCCGTAATGGCCTGGCTCCGCAACGCCACCACACGAGCACCGTCCTCCAGCGACAGCGCACCGGACACACACGCGGCGGCGATCTCACCCTGCGAATGACCCACCACAGCAGCAGGCTGCACACCGTGAGAGCGCCACACCTCCGCGAGGGACACCATCACCGCCCACAGCACCGGCTGCACGACATCCACCCGGTCAAAACCAGGCGCACCGTCCACACCCCGCAACACACCCGACAGCGACCAGTCCACATGCCGGGCCAGCGCCGCATCACACTCAGCGAACCGCGCCGCGAACACGGGGCTGCTGTCGAGGAGTTCACGCCCCATGCCGACCCACTGCGCCCCCTGACCCGGGAACACAAACACCGGACCACGCCCCGCACCGTCCTCCGGCACCGCACGCGACGGAGCAGCAGCCACCTCACCCAGACGCGCCACCAACGCATCCAGATCAGCCGGGAACGGGCTGTGACGACGGTGCATTTCGTGCCGTCGATGCTTCAGCTGTTCCTGGAGGAGTCGACTGTCGCCCGGTGCACGGGTCTGCGGCGTGTGCTGTGCAGTGGTGAGGCACTGTCCGCCTCGCTGGCCGCTCGCTGTCACACCCTGTTGTCTGCTGAGCTGCACAACCTTTACGGCCCGACGGAGGCGTCCGTCGACGTCACCGCCATCCAGCTCAGCCCCGGTGCCGAGGTGGTGCCGATTGGCCGCCCGGTGTGGAACACGCGTCTGTACGTTCTCGATGCAGGTCTGCGTCCCGTACCGCCGGGCGTGGCGGGGGAGTTGTATCTCGCGGGTGTGCAGCTCGCGCGCGGCTATCTCGAGCGACCCGGGCTGACCGCCGAGCGTTTCGTCGCCGACCCCTTCGGCGGCCCGGGTGAGCGGATGTACCGCACCGGCGACCTGGCCCGCTGGAGGGCAGAGGGAACGGTCGAGTATCTGGGCCGTAGCGACGACCAGGTGAAGGTCCGTGGCTTCCGTGTCGAGCCCGGCGAGATCGAAGCCGTCCTCGCCCGCCACGCCACAGTCGCCCACACCACCGTCTCCGTGCGCACTGAGTCGCCATGATCTTGCGCTAGACCTTCGTCGGCGGCGTCCGATTTGTGTAAGGGACAGACTCTCCTTCGCGAGTCGCGGAACGGACTCGGTGCGGGCACGCCGGTCCCTGTGCGCCGCGGTGCTGCGGCGGCGGGCGCGGCGGACCGGTCAGGAGGGAGAGACGGCAGCCGGAGCGGCACACGGAACGCCGTGCCCGCCCATCCGCCGACCCGCCCTCGAGGTCACCGAGATCACCGCGTACGGGGTCGTACGCGGGCAGTGGCAGGTCTTCGGACTCGCGGGCACACCGGACGGGTCCGGCGCCTACTGGCCGTCGCTTCCCAGGTCTCGCACCCAGTGCACGTGACGGCGTTCGTTCCCACTCACCGCTGCGGGGCAGTCCCGGAATCGCACCGGGTTCCCTCTTGTCGTCGCCTCCGCCTGGCGGGCGGCGCGAACCAGCTGCGTTTTCAACTCAACCACAGCCGGGGCGGAGGGCGGAAGCGGACACCGGGGACTGTCGCTTATACACACCTGACGCCGCCGACGAAGGGCGCGGTGGGGAGTTCGGGTGTCGCCGTAATCCCGGAGTTGTTCGGTGCGCGGGTGGCCGCGGTGCCGGATGAGGTGGCGGTGGTGTGCGGTGGGGCGTCGTTGACGTATGGGGAGTTGGGGGCGTGGTCGGACCGGCTTGCGGCGGTGTTGGTGTCGCGGGGTGTGGGTCCGGAGTCGGTGGTGGGTGTGGCGTTGCCGCGGTCGGTGGATGTGGTCGCGGTGTTGCTGGCGGTGGTGAAGGCGGGGGGTGTGTATGTGCCGGTGGATCCGGAGTATCCGGTGGAGCGGCTGGAGTTCATGCTGACTGACGCGTCGCCGGCGTTGGTGGTGACGGATCGTGCGAGTGCGGGGCGGTTGCCGGGGGGTTTCTGTCCGTTCGTGGTGCTGGATGCGGCGGAGACGGCGGCGGCGGTGGAGTCCGCCAGGCCGTTGGTCGAGATGCCTGCGGTGTCGGCGGATGCGTTGGCGTATGTGATGTACACGTCGGGTTCGACGGGTGTGCCCAAGGGTGTGGCGGTCACGCATCGTGCGGTGGTGGGGCTGGCGCGGGACGCTCTTGGCGTCGGCGCGGTGCCTGGCGTCGGTGGTGATGATCGGCGCGTCCGGCCCGATCTGCAACGCCTCCCGCACCTCCTCCGGCGTATACGGCTGATGCCCGTCAAAACCGTTCAACGCGATCACGAACGGCAGACCACTGTTCTCGAAGTAATCCACCGCCGGAAAACAGTCCGCCAACCGGCGCGTATCCACCAGCACCACCGCACCGATGGCACCCCGCACCAAGTCATCCCACATGAACCAGAAACGGTCCTGACCCGGCGTACCGAACAGATACAGAATCAGATCCTGATCCAACGTGATCCGGCCGAAGTCCATCGCCACCGTCGTGGTGGTCTTGTCCGCCGTATGCGTCAGATCATCGATCCCCGCCGAAGCCGACGTCATCACAGCCTCGGTACGCAGCGGATTGATCTCCGAAACCGCGCCGACGAAGGTCGTCTTACCCACGCCGAACCCACCAGCCACCACGATCTTGGCCGAGGTCCGTGCTCCTCGAACAGCGAGCACTCCCACAACGCCGACTCCACCAGCGCCTCCGGAGTCGCCTTCCCGTACTTCCGCAGCAGCCGCTTGTCCAGCGACCCCGCGTTCACCCCGATCCGGATCGGCGTCCCCGCCGCCGACGCCGCGTCCGCGATCTCCTTCACCTTGTCGTCGAACTGCTTGATGTTCCCCGGATTCACCCGCACCGCCGCACACCCGGCATCAATCGCCGCGAACACATACCGCGGCTGGAAATGAATATCCGCGATCACCGGAATCTGCGACTTCCGCGCGATGGTCGCCAGCGCGTCCGCGTCATCCTGCGTCGGACACGCCACCCGCACGATCTGACAGCCCGACGCCGTCAACTCCGCGATCTGCTGCAACGTCGCACCCACATCCGCGGTCTGCGTCGTCGTCATCGACTGCACGGACACCGGCGCGTCACCACCCACGGCCACCGGCCCCACCTGGATCTTCCGAGGGGAGGTAGCGCGGGGCCCGCCAGGCGTCCAGGCGGTGCTCCACCGCCGCGCCCAGGGACAGTAGCTTCGCGTCCTGCCGGTCGCCCGCCATCAGCAGGACGCCGACGGGCAGTTCGTCCACGAACCCGGCCGGCACCGACAGCGACGGGTACCCGGCCACGGCCGCCGGCGTGGACGACGGGATCACGTCGTCGTCGCCCCGCGCGCAGTCGGTCGTCCAGGCGGGCGGGTTCGTCGGTGAGGCGATGGCGTCCAGCCGGTGCTCGTTCATCGTCTCGTCGATGGAACGCCGGGAGAGGTCCTTCAACTCGGCGCGCATCGCCCGGTACTCGGGATCCGTCGTGGGCGGCGCGGCGAGGGCCTGCTCGAACAGCTCCTGCCCGGCGAAGCAGGTCTGCTCCTCCGGGTGGGAGCGGTTGAACTGGACGGGGACGAGATCCGCACGTTCCTCTCCGCCGGGCTGGGCTTCTCCGCCGAGGACCGGGACACCAACGTGCGGCGGATCGGCTTCGTCGCCGAACTGCTGGCCTCGCACGGCGTGAAGGCCCTGGTGCCGGTCATCGCGCCGTACGCGCACAGCCGCGAGGCCGTGCGCAAGCGGCACCAGGAGGCGGGCACCGGCTACCTCGAGGTGCACGTGGCCACCCCGGTGGAGGTCTGCTCCCGGCGGGATGTGAAGGGCCTGTACGCCAAGCAGGCCGCGGGCGACCTGTCCGGGCTGACCGGCGTGGACGACCCGTACGAGCTGCCCGAGGACCCGGACCTGCGGATCGACACCCAGGGCCGTACGGCCGAGGAGTCGGCGGCCGCACTGTACGCGCTGCTCGCTGAGAGGGGACTGGCGCGTTCGACGGCTTCGAGCTGGTCGCTGAGGACCGACTTGGAGTCGTGCAGCAGCCTGCCCACGAGCGTGGACTTCCCGTCGTCCACACTCCCGGCCGTGGCGAAACGCAGCAGCGAAGTCGCGGCCAGCGCGGCGTCGCCCGTGTCGATGGTGCTCGTGGAGGTCATGGTCAGAAGTACCCCTCGCGTTTGCGGTCTTCCATGGCGGCTTCGGAGAGTTTGTCATCCGCGCGGGTGGCGCCGCGTTCGGTCAGGCGGGAGGCGGTGATTTCGGTGATGACCTTGTCCACGGTGTCGGCGTCGGAGTCGACGGCGCCGGTGCAGGACATGTCGCCGACGGTGCGGTAGCGCACCTGGCGGGTCTCCAGGGTTTCGTCGTGCGGTACGAATGCGCATTTGATTGTTGAGGAGCCGCCGGTGGTGGGGGTGGAGGCTGTTGGGGTCTCTGCTTCTGGTGGGGTGGTTCCGTGGGTGTTGTCGGCGCGTTCGGGGGAGGCGTTGCGGGCGCAGGCGGAGCGGTTGGCTGTGTTTGTGTCGGAGCGTGGTGTGGATGTGGCGGGGGTTGGGTTTTCGCTGCTGACTTCGCGTGCGGTGTTTGAGCATCGTGCGGTGGTGGCGGGGTCTGATCTGGATGCGTTGGTGGCGCGTCTGGGTGAGGTGGCTGCTGCTCCGTCGCGTGCGGTGCCGGAGGACGGTGCGGGGCGTGGTCCGGTGTTTGTGTTCCCGGGTCAGGGGGCGCAGTGGGTCGGGGGCTGACCGGCGTGGACGACCCGTACGAGCTGCCCGAGGACCCGGACCTGCGGATCGACACCCAGGGCCGTACGGCCGAGGAGTCGGCGGCCGCACTGTACGCGCTGCTCGCTGAGAGGGGACTGGCATGAGCGGCACGGACCGGACGACGGACGGCACCGGCCCGGAACGGGAGCCGGAAGCGGAGGCCGCGGCGGCGACGCCGCTGGAGCCGTACGCGTTGTCGCATCTGGACGCGCTGGAGTCGGAGGCGGTGCACGTCTTCCGGGAGGTCGCCGGGGAGTTCGAACGCCCGGTGATCCTCTACTCCGGCGGCAAGGACTCCATCGTCATGCTCCCAACCAGGAGGTTGGCTTAGAAGCAGCCATCCTTGAAAGAGTGCGTAATAGCTCACTGGTCAAGTGATTCCGCGCCGATAATGTAGCGGGGCTCAAGCACACCGCCGAAGTCGTGTCATTGCAGCATTACCTTTAACGAGGGTTGTGATGGGTAGGGGAGCGTCGTGTGCCGGGTGAAGCAGCACCGTAAGGTAGTTGTGGACGGTTCGCGAGTGAGAATGCAGGCATGAGTAGCGATACGCACGTGGGAAACGTGTGCGCCGATTGACTAAGGGTTCCTGGGTCAAGCTGATCTGCCCAGGGTAAGTCGGGCCCATGCCTGCGGCGTGGAACGGCGCCGCACCCACCCCTCCAGTGCCGCCCGCTCCTCCTCCGACAGAATCAACTCGGCCTTCGGCCGCCCAATACGCGCCACCAGGCAACCCTACACATCTGAACGGAATTCCCGACTCAGAAGACTAGGGCCTGTCGTCAAAGTCCCGCCTTGCCCGCGACGCCCTGCACGCACATCTGCTGCGTTGTCGCACCGTCCGAGTAGCCCACTACGAGGACGGCACTCCGCCTTGCAGCTGCACGCGCCGGACGCCGTGGGCACCGCCTTCGGCGGACGGCGCTACT